>NZ_JBHUDX010000013.1:3781-144632 GCF_042678285.1 Streptomyces caeni | reverse complement strand
AAACGGTCACCGGTGAGCTGCATACCGTCACCGGAGTCACCCGCGAACCGGATGACCATCCGGTGCAGGGAACGGACCTCATGAGCCGGACGAACCGTTCGTTCCGTGTCCGTGGGGGCGCTCGTCTCACTCGTACGCGTGGTGTCAACGGCCACCGGCCGCTCCTTCCCGTCGACGCAGCAGGGTGCCTGCCGACGCACGGTAGGCAGCGCCCCTTGTGACCGGCCAAAGCCGGTCGGTCAGGCCACGGGAGGTCGTGAGGGAGGAATGGTGCCGCACCGGCCGGAGGCCGTGCCGGTGCCGGGCGGGCCGACCCTGTCGGTCACCGCGGCCGCCGGCGCGGCTCCCGCCGGGCGGGCCGAGGGCCGGCCGCGCCGGCGGTGCGCGTCACAGCAGCCAGTCCGCGTCCCTGGCGATGCGGATCGCGTCGACGCGGTTGCGCGCATTGAGCTTGGTGACGATGGTGGTCAGGTAGTTGCGCACCGTCCCCGCCGACAGCCGCAGCATGGAGGCGATCTCCCGCGCCTCCGCGCCTTCCGCCGCGAGCCGCAGGACCTGCGTCTCCCGGTCGGTGAGGGGGCTTTCGAACTCTCCCCAGGCGGCCAGCGCCAGTTCAGGGTCGACGGCGCGGTGTCCGGCCGCCACCCGCCGTACCGCGGAGGCGAGTTCACCGGGTGGGGCGTCCTTGAGGAGATAGCCGGAGACCCGGGCTTCGAGGGCCCGGCGCAGGGTGCCGGGACGGCCGAGGCTGGTGAGGATGAGGACGCGGCACTGGGGGAGTTGTTTGCGCAGCTGGGTGGCGGCCGACAGACCGTCGACACCGGGCAGATCGATGTCGATGATGGCGACGTCGGGCCGGTGCTTGAGGGCCATGTCGACGATCTCGTCCCCGCGTTCGACCTCACAGACCACGGTGAAATCGTCCTGGAGATTCAGCAGGGCGACCAGGGCGCCGCGGATCATGTTCATGTCTTCGGCGATCAGTATCCGTATCACTGAGCTCCCGTCTGCGGTACCTGAGGGCCCGGATCGCGGCGAGGTGACGTGATCCGTACCCTTCCTGAAGCGGCGCGCGATCATGCAGCTGATTCCTTGAGCGGGAATATGCCCCCTCATACCTCCACGGTCGTCTCCTGCGGTTCGTTCACGGACACGTCGGTCGAGAACCGGAATGTGCCGTTCTTCGCGCGACCCGACTCCAGCCGTCCGCCGGCGCTGTGCGGCGAGGGGGTGTGGCAGACGGCGTCGACGCCGTCGTTCTTCACGGTGGTGATGAGGGTGTGACCCGGCAGCGTGGCGATCACGACGGTGTGTGCCGGCCGGGGGGGCGGGGAGACCGCTGCCGTGTCTGGCCGGGGCCACGCCTGCACGGCTGCCCCTTGACTCGTTCGCACTGTCGGAACGGTCGTGACGGTCCATCATCTGCACGGCCTCTCGCAACCATGTGCGCCATCTTGCGCAGATGATAAGTCAATGTCGTGAAGGGTGTGCAGGAACCAAGCGCTCACGGGCACAAATTTGCGTAACATCCAAGTCCTGGACGAAAAGTTGAAACCTGCTCAACTTTTCCCGTGACGCCGCCTGGACCGCATGAGTTCGCCACTTCTCCCCAAGGCTACGCGTGCCCGCTCTGCACAAGCGGCTCTTTAGAGCCTCCCCGCAGGATTCGAGCGAACAGCACGCGTCGGCGTCGGGCCGGCAGTTTCGGGAGAGGTCAGCGATGCGCGTTCTTTTCACCATCTTTCCGGCAACGGCACACCTCTATCCGGTTGTACCACTGGCATGGGCGCTGCAGAGCGCTGGTCACGAGGTCGTGGTGGCGAGCCCCGAGGGTGTGGTCGATCCGAAGGTGATCGCGAACATCACTGCGGCCGGTCTCACCGCGGTGTCCCTGGGCGGCAAGGAGGAACTCACGGCCTCACTGGCGTCCCTCATCGCCGGGGCGGGCCCCAACCGGCCCACTCTGGCGCTCGATCCCGACGACGAGAACGCCTGGCGCACCGCCAGGGCCGTTCTCGCGGGCATGTTCAACGCCTACTACCCGCCGGCGTCGGCGGAGGGCGGGCGCCGGCCGGTCCTTGACACGCTGGTGGAGTTCGCCCGGGAGTGGCGCCCGGACCTGGTGCTCTGGGACCCGCTGGCGCCGACGGGCGCTGTGGCCGCGCGCGCGTGCGGCGCCGCCCACGCGCGACTGCTGTTCGGTATGGACAACATCGGGCTGATCCGTTCCAGGATGCGGCAGGAGCCGGCCGATCCGTCCTCGGGCCCGGCCGAGGACCCGTGGATGCCGTGGCTTGGTCCCGTCTTGGAGCGGTACGGCCTCGACTTCGCCGAGGAGACGTGGGTCGGCCAGTGGACCCTGGACCTCACCCAGTCCCGGATGCGCAACCCGCTGGACCTGGCGTACGTCCCGGTCCGCCGGGTCCCGTACAACGGGGCCGCGGTCCTTCCCGAGTGGCTGCACTCCCGGCCCGAGCGGCCCCGCGCGGTGCTCACCCTGGGGGTGAGCCGTCGGCTGCTCGCCGGCCGGCACAGCGGCTTCCCGATGCGCGAGTTCTTCGACTCCGTCTCCGGCCTGGACCTGGAACTGGTCGCGACGCTGAACGGCGAGCAACTGGCCGCCGTGGGCACGCTCCCGGACAACGTCCGGGCCATCGAGTACGTACCGCTCAACCAGGTGCTGCCCAGCAGCTCGGCGATCATCCACCACGGTGGCGGCGGGACGTTCGCCGCCGCCGTGGCGTTCAAGGTGCCGCAGTTCGTGGTGCCGCTGCCGATGTGGGACGAGATGGTCACGGCACGCTACGTCGCCCGCCGGGGCGCGGGAGTGGTCGCCGACCCGGCGGAGATCGATGTCGACGTCATGCAGAAGGACCTCGTGCGGCTGCTCGAGGAGCCGTCCTTCCAGCTCGGGGCCCGCGGCCTGTACGAGGACATGCTGGCCGCCCCGGCGCCGAAGGACGTGGTCCCGGTCCTGGAGAGGCTGACCGCCGAGCACCGCGGCTGAGCGGCCGCCGTCCGCCGCCGCAGGGCTCCCGTGCCGCGCCGGCGTGTGCCCCGGCCCTCCGGCGCGGGGCGCCCGCACCCGCCGGGCTTCCACCAGTCCAGCACGAGCCGAGTTCAGGGAGAAAGGGCGAGCGCGCCGTGCGCATCGAGGAAAGCAGCATCCCCGGCACGTTCCTGATCGAGCCGGACCACATATCCGACGACCGGGGTGTGTTCTACGAGTCGATGCGGTCCGACGAACTGGAGCGGTCCGCGGGGATCCTCTTCCAGCCCCGGCAGATCAACTATTCGGTGTCCAGGCGCCACACCCTGCGCGGCATCCACAGCGTGAGCATCCCTCCGGGGCAGGCCAAGTTCGTCACCTGCGTGCGGGGGGTGCTGCGCGACATCGTCGTCGACCTGCGGATCGGGTCGCCCACCTTCGGCAGGCACCAGGTGAACGAGCTGGACGCCGCCTCGGGCCGGTCCGTGTACGTGCCCGAGGGTGTGGGCCACGGATTCCTGGCGCTCACCGACGACGCCTGCATCTGCTACGTCGTCTCCACCACGTACGTCCCCGGCACGCAGATCGACATCAACCCGCTCGACCCCGACCTGGACCTGCCCTGGGAGTGCCCCGGGACACCGCTGATCTCGGACAAGGACGCGAAGGCGCCCACGCTGGCCGAAGCCCTGGCAGCAGGCATGCTGTCCGACTTCGAGGCCGCCTGACGCAGCGTCACCTGCTGTCCGGCCGGCCGCGGCGCACCCGGACCACGAGCACACGGCCGAGGGCTGCGAGCCGCGCACCGGATCGAAGCGGCATCACCACATGAATCGAGAGGACCTCCCATGAAGGCTCTGGTGTTGGCCGGCGGATCGGGCACCCGCCTACGGCCTTTCAGCTACTCGATGCCCAAACAGCTCATCCCGATAGCGAACGTGCCCGTCCTGGAATACGTCCTGAGGAACGTCCTGGAACTGGGCGTGACCGAGATCGGGGTCATCGTCGGTGACCGCGCCGAGGAGATCCGCCAGGCGCTCGGGGACGGATCGCGGTTCGGGGCACGCCTGACCTACATCCGGCAGGAGGCTCCGCTCGGACTCGCCCACACCGTCGCCATCGCCCGGGACTTCCTCGGCGACGACGACTTCGTGATGTACCTCGGCGACAACATGCTGCCCGAGGGGATCGCCGGCATCGCCGAGGAGTTCGCCGCGCACCGCCCGGCCGCCCATGTCGTGGTGTACAAGGTTCCGGACCCGCGCGCCTTCGGCGTGGCCGAACTGGGCCCCGGCGGTGAGGTGCTGCGCCTGGTGGAGAAACCGCAGCAGCCGCGCAGCGACCTGGCCCTGATCGGCGTGTACTTCTTCACCGCCACCATCCACGAGGCGGTCGAGGCCATCGAGCCGAGCGCCCGCGGCGAGCTGGAGATCACCGATGCGATCCAGTGGCTGGTGTCGGCGGGAGCCGATGTGCGGGCGGCCCAGTACGAGGGCTACTGGAAGGACACCGGGAACGTCGAGGACGTCCTGGAGTGCAACCAGCACATCCTGGAGAACCTGCGGCCCTGCGTGGACGGTGAGGTCGACGACGCCAGCGTGCTGGCGGGACCCGTCGTGGTGGAAGAGGGGGCGCGCATCGTGCGCTCCCGTATCGAAGGGCCGGTGATCATCGGTGCCGGCACGGTCGTGGAGGACAGCCACATCGGCCCGCACACGTCCATCGGACGCGGCTGCGCGGTCACAGGAAGCCGGCTGGAGTACTCCATCGCTCTGGACGGGGCGTCGGTCACCGGCGTCCAGGGCCTGAGCAGTTCCCTCATCGGCCGCTCCGCCTGCGTCGGCACCACCAGGCAGAGCACGGACCGTTACCGCCTGGTCGTCGGAGACCACACCCGAGTGGAAGTCGCGGCATGAGGATCCTCGTCACCGGGGCAGCCGGTTTCATCGGCTCCAACTTCGTCCGCAACCTGCTCGCGAACGCGTACGCGGGATGGCAGGACGCCCGGGTCACCGCCCTGGACAAGCTGACCTACGCCGGCAACCGCGACAACCTGCCGGCCTCGCACCCGCGTCTGGAATTCGTCCGGGGCGACATCTGCGACGCGGGCCTGCTGCGCGAGCTGCTGCCCGGACACGACGCCGTGGTGCACTTCGCCGCGGAGTCCCACGTGGACCGTTCGCTGGAGGGCGCGGGAGAGTTCTTCCGCACCAATGTCCTGGGCACCCAGACGCTGCTCGACGCCGTACTGGACAGCGGTGTCGAGCGGGTCGTGCACGTCTCCACCGACGAGGTGTACGGCTCGATCGCGGAGGGCTCCTGGACGGAGGACTGGCCGCTGCTGCCCAACACCCCCTACGCGGCCTCCAAAGCCTGTTCCGACCTGGTCGCCCGTACCTACTGGCGCACACACGGAGTGAACCTCTCCATCACGCGCTGCTCCAACAACTACGGGCCGTACCAGCACCCCGAGAAGCTCATCCCGCTGTTCGTCACCAACCTGCTGGAAGGACGGCAGGTGCCGCTGTACGGCGACGGACGCAACATCCGCGAATGGCTGCACGTGGACGACCACTGCCGCGGCATCCACCTCGTCCTCAACGACGGCCGGGCCGGCGAGGTCTACAACATCGGCGGCGGCAACGAGCGGACCAACCGCGCCATCACCGAGCGCCTGCTCGAACTGACCGGCTCCGGCGCCGAGATGATCCGCCACGTCCCCGACCGCAAGGCGCACGACCTGCGGTACTCCATCGACGAGTCCAAGATCCGCGAGGAGCTGGGCTATGTGCCGCTGACCGGGTTCGAGGAGGGCCTGGCCGCCACGGTGGCCTGGTACCGGGACCATCCCGACTGGTGGAAGACCGTCAAGTACGGGGCCGGCCGTGCGGACGGCTGACGGCGGCGCGGCGGCCGGGCGCCGAGTCGTGGTGCTCGGCGGCACCGGCTACCTGGGCCGCCGTATCGCGGAGGCGTTCCAGGCCGACGGAGCCCTGGTGCACCTGGTGTCGCGGAGCCCGGCCGGGGACGGCCCGGCGGATGCGCGCCTCGCCCTCATGGACCTGCTGGCGGCCGGCCCACGGGAACTGTCCGGCTTCTTCGGTTCGGTGCGGCCCGATGTGGTGGTCAACGCCGCCGGCCGGGCCTGGCGGGCCGACGAGGCCGAGATGACCGCCGGCAACGCGGAACTGGTGGCCCGCGTCACTCAGTCACTTGCCGAACTGCCCCGCCCGCCGCGGCTGATCCAGCTCGGCAGTGTCCACGAGTACGGTGCCGGCACCCCGGGCGCCGGCACCCCCGAGGACCATGAGCCCGCTCCCGTCACCCCGTACGGGCGCACCAAACTCCTCGGCACGCGGACCGTCCTCCGGGCCGTGGCGGAACACGGCCTGGACGGTGTGGTACTCCGTCTCGCCAATGTGATCGGTGCCGGGGCGCCGGCCGGCAGCCTCTTCGGCATGGTCGCCGCCCACCTCGGTGAGGCCGCCCGCGCCCGGTCCCGGGGCGAGAAGCCGGACGAACTCAGGCTCCCGCCGCTGCGCGCCCACCGCGACATCGTGGATGTGCACGACGTCGTCGACGCGGTACGGGCCGCCGCCACCGCGCCGGGGGCGGACGTCAGCGGCCACGTGGTCAATATCGGCCGGGGCGAGGCGGTCCCGATGCATGCGCTGATCGACCGCATGGTCGAACTCAGCGGCGTGGACCTCCCGGTCGTCGAGACCGTTCCCGGCCACTCCCCCCGCGCGGATGTGGAGTGGCAGCAACTCGACGTCTCACGGGCGCGGCGGCTCCTGGGATGGCGGCCGCGGCGCACCCTCGACGCCTCGCTGCGCGACCTGCTCGCGGCGGCGGTGCCGGCGCCAGTCAACGGAAGGACATGACGATGAGCGACAACAAGGAACTGGTGCTGGACACGGTCCGCAGATACCACCGGGAGACCGCGCCCGACCGGGAGTTCGTGCCCGGCGTGACCGAGATCTGGCCCTCCGGCGCGGTCCTGGACGAAGAGGACCGGGTCGCCATCGTCGAGGCCGCCCTGACCATGCGTATCGCCGCGGGGCCCAGTTCAAAGAAGTTCGAGTCCGCCTTCGCCAAGCGCCTGAAGCGGCGCAAGGCCCATCTGACCAACTCGGGTTCGTCGGCGAACCTCCTCGCCGTCTCGGCCCTCACCTCGCACCAGCTCGGTGACCGGAGGCTGCAGCCGGGCGACGAGGTGATCACCGTGGCGGCGGGATTCCCCACCACCGTCAACCCGATCCTGCAGAACGGGCTCATACCGGTCTTCGTGGACGTGGACCTGACCACGTACAACACCACGGCAGACCGGGTGGCGCGGGCGATCGGCCCCAAGACACGGGCGATCATCATCGCACACGCGCTCGGCAACCCCTTCGAGGTCGCCGAGGTGGCCCAGCTCGCCAAGGACCACGACCTCTTCCTCATCGAGGACAACTGCGACGCGGTCGGCTCCACCTACGACGGCCGGATCACCGGCACCTTCGGCGACATGACCACGGTCAGCTTCTACCCCGCGCACCACCTCACGATGGGCGAGGGCGGCTGCGTCCTCACCTCCAACCTCGGCCTGGCCCGCATCGTGGAGTCGCTGCGCGACTGGGGGCGGGACTGCTGGTGCGAACCGGGCAAGAACAACACCTGTTTCAAGCGGTTCGAGTACCAGATGGGCAACCTGCCGGCCGGGTACGACCACAAGTACATCTTCTCCCACGTGGGGTACAACCTGAAGGGAACCGACATCCAGGCGGCGCTGGGCCTGGCGCAGCTCGCCAAGCTCGACGGCTTCATCGAGGCGCGGCGACGCAACTGGCGCCGGCTGCGCGAGGCCCTGGACGGCGTGCCGGGCCTCCTGCTCCCCGAGCCGACCCCCCGGTCCGAGCCGAGCTGGTTCGGTTTCGTCATCACCGTCGACCCCGAGGCCGGCTTCACACGCGCCGAACTGGTCGCCCACCTGGAGGAACGGAAGATCGGCACCCGGCGGCTGTTCGCCGGCAACCTCACCCGGCAGCCCGCCTACATCGGCCGGCCCCACCGCGTCGTCGGCGACCTCACCAACAGCGACATCATCACCGAGCACACCTTCTGGATCGGTGTCTACCCGGGGCTCACGGACGAGATGCTCGACTACATGGCCGCCACGATCAAGGAGTTCGTGGCCCAGCACGGCTGAGCCCGACGGGCACCTTCCATCCAGAGACCAGGGGCGACGACGATGGACATTGTGGGCACCGGATTCCTGGCGCGCAGTCTGCGTCCGCTGGCCGGCCGGCATCCGGACACCGTGGCCCTCGCGGCTGGGGAGTCCCGGACCCGCGGCGCCACCGACGCGGACTTCGCGCGGGAGACCGCGCTGCTGCGCGATGTCGCGAAGCAGTGCGCGGCCACCGGGCAACGGCTGCTGTTCTTCTCGACGGCCGCGACCGGCATGTACGGGCTCGCCGAGGGACCCGGCAGGGAGGACACCCCGGTCACCCCCTACACCCCCTACGGCGCGCACAAACTCGCGCTCGAGGAGCAACTGCGCACCTTTGGAGTCGACCACCTCATCCTCCGGCTGGGACACCTGGTGGGTCCGCACAACCGGGACCACCAGCTCATCCCCGCGCTGCTGAGGCAGTTACGCGACGGACTGGTGCGATTACAACGCGGGGCGACCCGCGACCTGATCCACGTCGGTGACGCGACGGCCATCATCGACCGACTGCTCGAAGCGGATCTGCGAGCCGACACGGTCAACGTGGCCTCCGGATTCGCCGTCCCGGTGGAAGACATCGTCGACCATCTCGCCGGAGCACTGCGCCTCAGGGCACGCAAGGAATACCTCGGCACGGGAATCCGGCACCACATCTCCACGGAGAAGCTGCGTGCCCTCGTCCCCCAAGTGGCCGACATGGGCTTCGGCCCCGGCTACTACCGCCGGGTCCTGAACGACTTCATCGCGGCCGAACATGCCTGACCCGGCGGCCGCGTACGCACACCCAGAAAGGCGGGGAGTTCCTCCGATGCCGACCCACACCCTCCAGACGCGTGAGAGCAAGGACCTGCCCGCCCGCATCGCACTGTCGGCCGCCACCGTCCAGGGCACGCACCTGCGCACCGAGCATGTCGACGACTGGCTGGCCGAGCGGGCCAGGGCCCATACCTTCCGGGTGGACCGGATACCGTTCGCGGAGCTGGACGGCTGGTCGTTCCAGGAGGCCACCGGGAACCTGGTGCACCGCAGCGGCCGGTTCTTCACCGTCGAGGGCCTCCACGTCACGGAGGAGGGCGAACCGTACGGCGACGGCCCGTACGCCGACTGGTACCAGCCCATCATCAAACAGCCCGAGGTGGGTGTCCTCGGCATCCTCGTCAAGGAGTTCGACGGGGTGCTGCACTTCCTGATGCAGGCGAAGATGGAGCCGGGCAACCCCAACCTGCTCCAGCTCTCGCCCACGGTCCAGGCGACCCGCAGCAACTACACCAAGGCCCACAAGGGCGCGGACGTCAAGTACATCGAGTACTTCGTCGGGCGGGAGCGGGGCCGGGTCATCGCGGACGTGCTCCAGTCCGAGCACGGCTCGTGGTTCTACCACAAGTCCAACCGCAACATGATCGTGGAGGCGGTCGGCGACGTACCGCTGCTGGACGACTTCTGCTGGCTCACCCTCGGCCAGATCGGCGAGCTGCTGCACCGGGACAACGTGGTCAACATGGACTCGCGTACGGTGCTGTCCTGCCTGCCCTTCGGGGACGCCACAAAAGGCGCGCTGCTCTCCGACATCGCACTGCTGTCCTGGATCACGGGCGAGCGCACACGGCACTGCGTGCGGGCCGAACGTGTCCCGCTGGAGTCCATTCCCGGCTGGAAGCGCGGCGAGAGCACGATCGAGCACGAGGAAGGCCGCTACTTCAATGTCGTGGCCGTGTCCGTACGGGCGGGAAACCGCGAGGTGACGGGCTGGACCCAGCCCTTGTTCGAGCCGGTCGGCCTGGGCGTCACCGCCTTCCTCACCCGCGCGTTCGGCGGTGTCCCGCATGTGCTGGTGCACGCCCGCGTCGAGGCCGGCTTTCTCGATACCGTCGAGCTGGGACCGACCGTGCAGTACACGCCGGACAACTACGCCCATCTGCCCGAGACGAAGCGCCCCCCGTTCCTGGACACGGTGCTGCGCGCCCCCGCGGACCGCATCCGCTACGAGGCCGTGCATTCCGAGGAAGGCGGCCGCTTCCTCAACGCCGAGAGCCGCTACCTCGTCATCGAGGCGGACGAGGCCGAGGCCCCGCTGGACCCGCCGCCCGGCTACGCCTGGGTCACCCCCGCGCAGCTCACGTCCCTGGTCCGGCACGGCCACTACCTGAACGTGCAGGCCCGCACCATGCTCGCGTGCCTCAACGCGACGGCGGTGAGGACCCGATGACCGGCCCCGTGCGCGTGGGGGTGATCGGATGCGCGGGCATCGCGGTGCGCCGCATGCTTCCCGCCTTCGCGGCCAGCCCCGACATCGAGATCGCGGCAGTGGCCAGCCGTGACCCGGCCAAGGCGCGGCAGGTCGCGGAGCGCTTCGGCTGCCGTCCCGTCCATGGGTACGGCGAACTCCTCGAACTGGACGACATCCAGGCCGTCTACGTGCCGCTGCCCGCGGCCCTGCACGCCCAGTGGACCGAGGCGGCGCTGAACACGGGCCGGCACGTCCTCGCCGAGAAACCCCTGTCCGCCGACCGCCACCGCACCGGGGAACTGCTCGAACTCGCCGGCGCCCGCCGCCTGGTGCTCATGGAGAACGTCATGTTCGTCCACCACCACCGGCACCGCGCCGTACAGCGCCTGGCCGACGACGGTGCGATAGGCGAACTCCGCGCTTTCCACGCGGCGTTCACCATTCCGCCGCTGCCGGACGGTGACATCAGATACGACCCGGAACTCGGCGGCGGGGCACTGGCGGACGTCGGGATCTACCCGCTGCGGGCCGCACTGCACTTCCTGGGCCCCGAACTCGACGTCATCGGCGCCCGTCTCGTTCAGGGCGCGGGACGGCAGGTCGAGACCTCCGGCGCCGCGTTGCTGAGCGCGCCCGGCCCCGTCACGGCCCAGATCACCTTCGGTATGGAGCACGCCTACCGCTCGTCGTACGAACTGTGGGGCAGCGAGGGCAGCATCACCGTCGACCGGGCGTTCACCCCGCCCGCCGACCATGTCCCCGTGATCGGCCTCCACCGCGGCGGGAAGACCGAGGAGATCCGGCTCGAACCCCACGATCAAGTGGCCGCCACCGTCGCGGCCTTCGCCGCCGCGGTGCGCACCGGAACCCTGCCGGACGCCTGCGACACCCTGCGGCAGGCGGAACTCCTCGACGCGATACGCCGCTCCGCCGCGCACGGAAAACCCATCGGAACCGGATGAGCGGTAGCCACCCGGGTTCCCGGAAGGAGACAATCGTGCAACGCCACATCGCATTCTTCCACTTTCCGGCCGTAGGCCATGTCAACCCCACGGTCGGTGTGGTCGAGGAACTGGTGAGACGGGGCCACCGCGTCACCTGCACCGTGACGGAGCACTTCGCTCCCATCGTGAAGGCCGCCGGGGCCGAGCCGGTCGGATACGACTCGGTCTTCGGCGACTTCTACCGCGCACCCCTGACCGCCGACGAGAACGCGGGAGAGGGATTACGGTGCCTGAACGAAGGCGTGACCCTCGTGGAACAGGTCGCACCGTTCTACCGGGAGAACAGGCCGGATGTGATCGTCCACGACTTCATGGCATGGGGCGCGCGCTTCCTCGCCGCCGGGAACGGCATTCCGCTGATCCGCACGTATCCGGTGTTCGGGGCGAACGAACACTTCTCGATCCGGGAGAAGTTCCCCGTGGCGCAATCGAACGACCCGCGGATGATCGAAGCGGCGAAGAAGCTCGCGGCCGTGCTGCCCCGGTTCGGACTGCCGGCGGACCCGATGGGCTTCCTCTCGGACATCGAGAAGCTCGGCATCATCTTCCTCCCGCGCGAGTTCCAGTACGCCGGCGAGACCTTCGACGACCGGTTCGTCTTCACCGGGCCCTGCATCGTCGAACGCCCCTACCAGGGCACCTGGCAGCCGGCCTCGGCCGACCGGCCCGTCCTGCTGATCTCGCTCGGCACCTCCGCGAGGGGCTGGCCGGAGTTCTTCACGATGGCCATCGAAGCCTTCGGTGACTCCGAGTGGGACGTCCTCATCACCGTCGGAGACCACACCGACCCCGCCGGGCTCGGACCGCTGCCCGCGAACGTCGACGTACGGCGCTACGCGCCACAGTTGGACGTGCTGCGCCACGCCCGGCTGTTCATCACCCACGGCGGCATGAACAGCACCATGGAGTCACTGCACAACGGTGTGCCCATGGTGGTCGTGCCGCAGACGAGCGAGCAACTGGCGAACGGCCTGCGCGTGGAAGAGCTGGGTCTCGGCCGTCTTCTGGCCAAGGAGGACGTCACGGTGCACAGCCTGCGCGACGCCGTGGCCCAGGTGACGGGCGACGCGTCCGTGACCGGCGGGGTGCGGGCCATGCGGGAGCGTATGCGTTCCGTCAACGGTCCGGCCGTCGCCGCCGATGCCGTCGAGGCGTACCTGGCCCGTCTGGGCTGAGCGCCGCCACGACCTGCGTCCCGAGCGGTACCGGGCCGAACCCGCCTCGTACAAGCGAGGCACAAGGGGGCGGCGGAACACTGAGGGCGTGCCCACCTTCGTCCGCAGCGCAACGGGCCGTACGAACCGCGCCCGGCGGCCGGCCCGCNNCCGGCCGCCGGGCCACCCACGGCCTCCCGGTGGCGGCTGCCCGCCGGGCTCGGCCGGACCGGGCACATCGCAGTCGACCGGGCCTTCGGCTTCGGTCCGCGCCGTCCCGACGGCGCATTCCACTGACCGGGGACGGTGATCCGACATCATGGACCATCTGGAAGAGCTCAAGGAATTCGCCCGTCTGCACGCCCGCGGCCAGGGCATGACGGCCGAGCACGCCGCGCGTGTCCTCACCCGTGTCACCAATGACACCACCGGGGACGCCGGCTCCTGGGCCGCGGTGTGGACCGCCGAAGGCCGGGCCGCCGCCGCTCGTGGCGACCTCCTCGACGCGTGCCGGCACTACGCCCTCGCCCGTTTCCCGTACCACGGCGACGCCGATCGCGTCCTCGCCCAGCAGCTCTGTGTCGACACCTTCGACCGGTGGCGCCGCGACCAGGACGGTATCGAGCGCCTGGAGTTCGACCACCCCGACGGCACCGTCGCCTGCTGGGCCGCGGGGCTCGACAGATCCCGCCCGCTGCTGGTCGTCATGGGCGGCATCGTCAGCGTGAAGGAACAGTGGGCGCCGCTGCTGCCCCTGCTGCGCAGGATCGGCTTCGCCGCCGTCGTCACCGAACTGCCGGGCGTCGGCGAGAACACCGTCACCTACGGCCCCGAGTCCTGGCGCACCCTCAGCTTCCTGCTCGATCGGCTCGCCGACCGCGCCCAGGTCGGTGACACCTCGATGCTCGCCCTCAGCTTCAGCGGCCACCTCGCCATGCTCGCCGCCGCCGAGGACCCCCGCATCCGCCGCGTCCTGACCGTGGGCGCACCCGTCGCCGACTTCTTCGCCGACGAGGACTGGTGGCCCCGTGTGCCCGGCATCACCGCCGACACCCTGCGCCGCCTCACCGGGAGCGCGGACCTCACCGAACTGCGTCACCGCCTGCCGGGGTTCGCCTTCACGCCGGAGCGGCTTCGGCAGGTGCGCATTCCCGTCCGGTACGTCGCCAGCAGCCGCGACGAGATCATCCCGGGCAGCGAGCAGGCGCTGTTGCGCCGCACGCTCGACGATGTCCGGTTCAAGACGTTCGACGACGTGCACGGCTCGCCCGCCCATCTCGGCGCGATGCGGCGCTGGCTCTTCTCCCAGTTGCTGTGGCTGCGCTTCGCGCGCCGCGGCTCCCGGCAGGTGTCCCGCTCCCTGGTCAGTGAGAGACCCTCATGAGTGAGCGCGGGAACGACCACGAGGCGACCTCCGGAACCGTCTTCGACACGGTGCGGCCGTGGCAGACGCTGGCCTCACTCGGCATCACCGAGGACGATCTGACGGCTGTTCACCACAGGCCGTCCGCACACCGTTTTCCCTCGGACCGTGCGGTGAACGCCGCAGTCACCTCCCTGCACGGAGGACCATGACGCGGGTGGCCCCGCAACCGCGGCCGGTGGCGCAGCCCTCGCCGGGACGCGATCAGGCGGCTGATCCATTGGGCGGAAACATGATCTGCCGTACCTCCGCGGTCGTCTCCTGCGGCTTTTTCGCGGGCACTTCGGCCAGCACCCGGAATGTGCCGTCCGTCCCGGGCCCTGACTCCAGCCGTCCGCCCACAGCGGTCATCCGGGCGTGCAGATTGCCCAGTCCGCTGCCGCCGTGCGGTGAGGGGTCGTGGTAGGCGGGGTCGACACCGTCGTTCTCGACCACCAGCCGGACCAGGCCCTCCTGCTGGACGGCCCGGATGCTGCAGCGTGAGGCGTCGCTGTGTCGCAGCAGATTGGTGACGGCCTCCCGCAGCGTGGTGGCGAGCGCGGTGTCCACCTGGAGGGAGAGCGCCCCCAGGCGGACCTCCGTGCGTACGTCGATGCCGGCGGCGTCGAGCATCGAGCGGGCCGTCTTGATCTCCTGCTGCAGCGACATGTCGCGGAACCCGCTGGCGACTTTTCGGACATCGGCGAGGGACTGTCCGGCGATGCTCAGGACCTCGTTGATCTCCTTCATCGCGCGTGCCGGATGCGCCGGAATGAGCCGGTGGATCAGCTCGCTCTTCAGGGTGATCGCGGAGAGGCTGAAGCCGAGCAGGTCGTGGAGGTCCCGGGCGAAGCGCTGCCGTTCTGTGGCGACTGCCTGGCGGGCGAGTTCCCCGCGGGCGGCGTGCAGTTGCGTGATCAGTTCCGTCAGCCGGGTGAGTCCGTAGACGACGAGTCCGGTCAGGAGCGAGGTCTCGGCGAGGTGGATGCCGTCGATGAGCGGTCGGCCTTCGAGGACGGGCGGGGTCAGCATGCTCAGCCCCGTGATTCCGTAGAGCGGCCAGGCCACCGGCGGCGGCAGGAGGAGCAGCACGGAACCGGCCAGGTATCCGGACACCGTCCCCCAGGGGGCGTGGAACACCACGAGCGGCAGATACGTCAGTAGTGTCTGGATGCCCAGGGTCAGGCACTTCTGGGGCAGAAGCGCCCGGCTGCCGCCCGGCGCGGAGTGGACGAACTGCAGGGCGAGGACCGCCAGGAGGAGGAGCACACCGGCTGTCTTGGCCGTTGGGGACACACCGGTGCTCAGGACGGTGGTGGTGGTGAAGAGCGCGTAGCCCAGCAGCGCGGCGATGAGGATGGTGCGCGCCAGCCGGGGGGCGGGGAGACCACTGCTGTGTCTGGGCGGGGACACCGCCTTATGTCTGCCCCGTGACTCGTCCGCACTGTCGGAACGGTCGTGGCTGTCGATCATCGCACGGCCTCTCGCAACTGTGTGCGCCATTCTGCGCAGATGATAAGTCAAGGATGTGACATCCGGGCAGCGAGGAGACCAACCCTGGGACGATGAGCGAAACCAAGCTCAACTCCGCGTCGTGGGTGGACCGTTCGCGTGGAGGCAGGCCGACCCGCGGCCCGGAGTGTGTGTGCGTGTCCACCGCCAGATGATGCCCGCAGTGACCGGAGTTGATGCGGAGCATTTACCTTGCGGCGCAAGCTTATTGAGTATCTGTCAGAAACTACCCGGAGATCTGAGGCCCTCCGGGCGTTGCACTGGGACCGGACCGGGTGGTGACCGGTGGCGTCGCCTGCGCGAGGAGTTCCCCCACGAGCGCGGCTACCTGCTCCGTCTCGGTCAGGAAGCCGTCGTGGCCACAGGAGGACTGGATCACCCTGAGACGGTCCGCCGTGGGGATGCCCGCCGCCAACTCAGCCTGCTGGGAAGGAAGGCAGAGGCGGTCGGAGTCGACCCCCGCCACCAGGGTCCTCGCGGTCACCCGGCGCAGGGCGGCGCGCACACCGCCGCGGCCGTGGCCGATGTCTTGGCTGTTCATGGCCTCGGACAGCACGACGTGGCTGCCGGCGCCGAAGCGGCGCACCGGCTTGGCCGCATGATGGCCGAGATGGGACTCGACCTGGTACCGGCCCCCGTGCCAAGGGTCCTTCGTGCCCTGCGGTGAACGGCCGAAGCGGGCCTGGAGCTCGGGCTCGCTGCGGTAGGTGATGTGGGCGAGCCGGCGGGCCAGGCCGAGTGGGGCGTCTGGTCCCCGACCGGTGTCGTGGTAGTGACCGTCACGCCGGTGCGGGTCGGAGGGGATGGCGTGCAACTGGACGCCGGCCCAGGCGATCTGCTCGGCGCTCGCGGCGGCCGTGGTGGCGAGCGGCAGAAGCGCGGTCGTGCGCTCCGGATGCGACACGGCCCATTCCAGCGCCCGCGTCCCGCCCATCGAGCCGCCGACCACCAGGGCCCAGCGGTCGACGCCCGGTGCGTCGGCCAGTCCCGCTTCGGCCGCGACCTGGTCGCGCTGTGTCAGAAACGGGAAGTCGCCGCCCCGGCATCGTCCGTCGGGGCGCGGCGAGGAGGGGCCGGTGCTGCCCTGGCAGCCCCCGAGCACGTTCGGAGCGACCACGAACCAGCGGTCGGTGTCCAGCGCGCGCCCCGGGCCGACGAGCCGGTCCCACCAGCCGGGAGTGGGGTGGCCGGGTTCGGCGGGGTGCGATGGGAAAGGGGTTGGTCAGATGCCGGAGCGCGGCGTCAGCTCACGGCGCAACAACACGTGGTGGTGACACGCACGTAGTCAACGTGGCGGCGGGTCACAAGCACGGTCATGGACACAGATGACCACAGCGGCGCATCACCGCACCAGCTCAGCCCGGTCGTCTCACATGCGGGACGCGGTTTCGGGCATCCGCGGTCAAGGAGATGCGCTCGGGCACCTGGGCCGTGACCGAGTCCGCGTGGAACGGTGCCGTGCGGACGGGCGACGGACGTGTCGACCTCCGTCGCCCGTGGGGGCAGCCGTCATGCCGACGGCGGCGTGGGGCTCCCGTAGCGGCTGAGGAACGTGGCGATGGCTTCCTCGACGACGGTTTCGGTCGACGGTATGCCCATCCGCTCGGCGGGCACCGCCATGACCCTGGGCCAGAGGACGAACTCCTGGATGAGGCCGAGGAACTGATGGGCCGCCACCTCGGGCGAGGGGCAGCGGATCGTGCCCGCCTCGTCCAGGTCGCGCAGGCCCGCCTCGAACGCCCGGATCAGCGGCTCCTTCCCGAGCCGGTAGAACTCGTCGGCGATCCAGGGGGCGCGGCGGGACTCGGCGATCACCAGCCGGGTGAAGGCGATCTGGCCCGTCTCGTCGATGAAGTCGATCAGGGCCGCGGACAGCCGGCGCAGGAAGGCAGCCGGATCGCCGGTCCTCTCCAGTCCCTCCGTGAGGCGTGACGGCAGCGTCTCGAGGCGGAGGCTGCCCCAGTGGTCCTCCATGACGGCGCGGAAGACGGCGTCCTTGCTGCCGAACCGGTTGTAGACCGTCTGTCGCGCGACTCCGGCTTCGGCGGCGATGCGGTCGAGGTTCACCCCGTCGTAGCCGTCCTCCAGGAACAGGCGCTTCGCCGCCGAGAGGATCTTCGCGCGGCTGCGTGCCCGTACGGCGCTGTTGCCGGAGGCCGGCCGGTTCGATGGCGTGGGGGTCACGGACGAATACCTCCATATGGACTGGACGGACCAGTCCACTTTATGCCTCCGACCTCTTGCCTGGCCAATATTTGGCTTGTACTGTCCAATCTAATTCCGGCCGGAAGCGAACCCATACGTCCCCGAGGGGGAACAGATGCACCCTCTGCACAAGGCCGACGGCCTCTCCGTCGCCGCCCGGCTCGACAGGCTTCCGATGACCTCGCTGCACAAGCGCTTCGTCGGCGTCATGGCGCTGGGCAACTTCTTCGAGATCTACGAGCTCTTCCTGTCCGGAGTCCTGGCCACCACGCTGAAGACCACCTTCGAGCTCAGCGGCCTCGACCTGTCACTGGTCCTCGCGTCCGCCTTCGTCGGCGCCTTCATCGGAGCCGTGGTGATCGGCCGGCTCGCCGACCGGGTCGGACGGCGCGGTGCCTACATGCTCACCCTCAGCCTGTACTCGGCCGGCACGCTCGCCTGCGCCTTCGCCCCGAACCTGTGGGCCCTGGTCGCGTTCCGTTTCGTCGCCGGCATCGGGCTGGGCGGCGAACTGCCCGTGACCGACTCCTTCCTGGGCGACATCCTGCCGCCGGGGCGACGTGGCCGGTATGCCGCCTGGGCCTTCACCAGCGCGTATCTGGCCGTGCCCGTCGTCGGATTCCTCGGCATGGTGATGGTCGGCGCGGCGCCGCTCGGTGTCGCCGGCTGGCGGTGGATGTTCGCCGTCGGGTCCCTTGGCGCACTGCTCACCTTCCTCATCCGGCGCAACCTGCCGGAGTCACCGCGATGGCTGGAGACCGTCGGACGCGGGGCGGAGGCCGATGTGATCGCGAGGCGCTTCGAGCGGGCCGCCGAGGCGGAGGGCTGGATTCGTCCGGTGCCCGCGGCCCC
Source organism: Streptomyces caeni (assembly GCF_042678285.1). Lineage (NCBI taxonomy): Bacteria > Bacillati > Actinomycetota > Actinomycetes > Kitasatosporales > Streptomycetaceae > Streptomyces > Streptomyces caeni. The sequence goes on along the minus strand of NZ_JBHUDX010000013.1, from coordinate 126,072 downwards.
CGCACCCGCCGCGGCGGGCGCGGGCACACCCCGTTCGGCCACCGTGCACCGGGGACGGACGCCGAGCCCAGGTCATCCCGTCCGGAGCCTTTTTCGGGCGCCGCTGGCCCGGCGCACGGTGGTGATGGCCGTGCTGTGGATCCTCGCGCCCATCGGTTACTACGGGTTCAGCAGCCTGGCCACGCTGGTGCTCGCCGCGAAAGGGCTCACCGTCAGCAATTCGCTGACCTACCTGACCCTCTCGTTCATCGGGTACCCGCTCGGCTCGTATCTCTCGATGCTCGTCATGGAGAAGGCCGAGCGGAAGTGGATCCTCTGCGCGTCCCTGGTGGGGATGGCCCTGGCCGGCCTCGCCTACGGCAATGCGACGACGACGGCGGCGATCATCGCCTCGGGCTTCTGCTTCACCGTGGTGGCCAACGTGATGTCGAACGCCGGTCATATCTACCAGTTGGAGCAGTTTCCCACCGGGGTGCGCACCACCGCTACCGGCTGGCTGTATTCCCTCAGCCGCCTGTCCACCGCGGGCGCCCCGTTCTATCTGATCCCGCTCCTGGACTCCTACGGAGCCATGGCGGTCTTCGCCCTGGTGGCGGCCGCGATGCTGATCGCTGCCGGTGCCCTCACCTTCGGGGTCCGCACCACCGGCCTGTCGGTCGAGGCGATCGCGGGCGGCATCCCCTCGGACGACGAGCCGTCCGCCGCCCCACGTCCCGCTCACCCGTCGCCGCTCGCCGCTCCGGAAACCCGCTGAAGCGTTCGAGAAGGAAGGAAGTGTCACGATGTCCGACGTCCTATGGAACCGGCTGACCGCGCCCGCCCTGCGCAGACTGGCGGCCCAGGGCGCACCGGTGCTGCTGCCGGTCGGCTCCACCGAGCAGCACGGGCCGCATCTGCCCACCGGTGTCGACGATTTCCTCAGCGCCGAGGTATGCCGCCGTACCGCCGTCCTCATGGCGGCCCGGGGGCGTCCCGCGGTGGTCGCGCCCTCCCTGTGGTGCGGACTGTCCGATCACCACGTGGAGTTCGGCGGCACCTTCACGCTGACCCTGCCGACGTACCACATGGTGCTGCGTGACCTGTGCCGTTCCATTCTCACCGCGGGGTTCGCGAAGATCCTCGTCGTGAACGGCCACGGCGGCAACGTCACCGCCCTCAACGCGCTCAGCAACGAACTGTCCCGGGAACTGTCCGCTTCCATCGCCGTGACGAGCTACTTCACGGCGGGCGGGGCGCGCACCGCGGAAGTCCTGGAGAAGCAGGAGACGCTGATGCACGCCTGCGAGGGCGAGACCTCCATGATGATGACCGTGGCCCCCGAACTGGTCGATCTCGACCGCCTGGAGGAGGCGACCGGGCCGGACATCGCCCTGCAGTCGGCTCCGGACCACATCGTCCACGTTCCGCGCCCCTTCAAGGACGTGACCGCGACGGGAGTGGCCGGAGACGCACGGCTGGCCACACGGGAGAAGGGCGAGGCCATCCTGGACGCGAGCGCGACGGCCCTGGCCGCATGGCTGCTGGAGTGGACCGGTGGCGACGGCTCTCGTACACGCCCGAAGGCCACGGACAGCGTCCTGTGACGTGCCGCCGGACCGTCGGCTCGGCGCGTGGCCCGCTCAGCCCGCATCGGCAGCCGCGAAACTCACCTCCGCCGTGCCGACGGTCCCCCCTCGGCGCCCGGGCGCGCTCTGCCACTTCCAGTAGAGATTGGTGTGCGCTATCACCTGTTCCGGGGCCGGCGCGCCGAATGCGGTGAGGTCCTCCGTCGTGTGCGCGTCGCCGACCAGCGTCACGTCGTACCCGCGGACGAGCGCGCCGTGCAGGGTCGAGCGGATGCAGGCGTCCGTCTGGGCACCGGTGACGATGAGCTGCCCCACTCCGCGCTCGGCCAGCACCGCTTCCAACCCGGTGTCCTCGAACGAGTCGTAGTAGGTCTTGTGGACAAGCGGTTCCGCATCGCGACGCACCAGCTCCGGCACGTACTGCCAGCTCTCACTGTCCGGTTTGAGCTCGTCGCTGGAGTGCTGCACCCAGACCACGGGCACGCCCTCCGCGCGCGCCCTGTCGATCAGGGTGTTGATGTTCGCGATCACGCTGTCGCGGTTGGGAGAGCCTGCCACCACCCCGTTCTGGACGTCGATGACGAGCAATGCGGTGTGCGGCCGGTTGGGCAGCGTCGTCATGGGTGCTCCGGTTTCTCGTCACGGATCTGTGTCGACTTCACCGTAGACGGGGCCACTGACAACGGCGCGGCACGCGGTCAGCGCAGCAGTCCCGCCAGACGGCGCCAGGCCGCCCGGGGGAGGGAGTCGCGGGAGCCGTCCTCGATCACCTGCAGGGCGATGTGGTCCGCGCCCGCAGTGCGGAAGGTTTCGATCCGTTCCCGGATCCGTTCGTCGTCCCCCCAGGCGAAGAGCGCGTCGACCAGGCGGTCGCTGCCGCCGCGCGCGAAATCGTCCCGTGTGAAGCCCAACTGCTGGAGGGCGTTCGTGTAGTTCGGCAGCTCCAGGTAGAGGGCGAGGCTGCCGCGGGCCGTCGCCCTGGCGCGGTCCGGGTCCGTGTCCAGGACCACCTTCGTCTCCGGTGCGAGCAGGGGAGCGCCGCCCAGGACGGCGCGGGCCCGGGCCGTGTGCCCGGGCGTCACCAGGTAGGGGTGGGAGCCTGCGGCGCGGTCGCGGGACAGCTCCAGCATCCTCGGGCCGAGCGCTGCCAGCACCCGGCGCCCGGCGGGTACGCCCGCGGCGTCGAGTGCGTCCAGATAGCCGGCCATCGCGGAGTACGGGCGGCGGTACCCCTCCGTCCGCGCGGCGTGGCTCACGCCCAGTCCGAGCAGGAAGCGCCCGGGGTGTGCCGATTCCAGCTCGGTGAAGCGCGCCGCGGTCTGGGCCGGCCCGTACTGCCAGATGCTCTGGATGCCGGTCGCCACGGTGAGCCGCGAGGTCGCCTCGATCAGCGGCACCGCGTGGCGCACGGTGCTGCTGCCGCCCAGCCAGACGGCGCCGAAGCCCAGTTCCTCCAGTTCAGCGGCGGTCTCGGCCAGTTCGCCCCGCCTGCCGGGGTCCTCAGAACGCAGTCCGACACTCCAGATGCCGTAGGCGCCGACGGTCTCCTTCAGGGAGCCTTCGCGGTCCTCGCTCGTGACGTTGCCCATCGGGTCCGTTCCTTCCGTACTTCGGTGTTGCGTCCGGTCCGTGGGACCTGCCCTGTGTCACCCGGATCCCGGCAGAGCCCAACAGGCGGCCGCCGGTGCGTATTCCACGCCGGAGGTACCCTGGCGTACCCCTTGAGGGGCCACACCGCCGCACACACGCCGGGACCGTGCGGCCGCGTCCGGCGGGCTACGTCGTGGACACGGTCGGCGGCCGCTGGGGGAGCGCCGCGCGGATGCGGGCGATCGGCGCCGGGAGGAACAGCGAGCCCACCGTCGCCGTCGCCGCGGCGGACAGGGCGATGCCCCAGGCCAGGGGCCCGAGGGGGGTGCAGCCGAAGAACTGGCTGAGGACCGGCGTCTGGACGACCACGGCCAGGGCGGCCAGGGAGCCCAGCGAGGAGAGGGCGATCGCCCTGCTCCTGCCCCCGGCCAGCAGGGTCTGGCCGAGCTGCGTGCCCACGAGCGCGACCAGGGCGACGGTGCGGGCACGGCGGCCGCGGCCGGTGAACCGGGCGGCGAGCCAGCCCGAGGCGGCACCGAGCGTGGTGGCCACGGCGCGGCAGACCGTCTCCTCGGTCAGGGCCGTGCCGAGCGAGACCTCCGGTCCCTCGTGGAGCATGCGCTCGGTCGCCTCCGGCCGGGGCGGGCGCAGCGCGACGGCCATGGCCGGGACGAGGTCGGTGAACAGGTTGACCAGCAGCAGCTGACGCGCCGTCAGCGGCGATGTTCCGGTGGCGGCCGCACCGAGGAGGGTGAACGCGATCTCCCCCAGGTTGCCGCCGACCAGGATCGCCAGGGCCTGGCGCACGGAGGCCCACATGGCGCGGCCCTCGACGAGCGCGGCGAGCACCGTCTCCAGCCGGTTGTCCGTGACGACGAGGTCGGCCGCCGCACGCGCCGCCGGAGTGGCCCGCACACCGAACGCGATCCCTATGTCGGCGAGCCGGATCGCGGGCGCGTCATTGGCGCCGTCGCCGGTCATCGCGACGGTGCGGCCCAGCCGCTGGAACGCCTGCACCACGCGGACCTTGTGCACCGGGGTGCCGCGCGCGACGACCCCGATCTCGGGCAGCAGGGCGTCGAGCGAGCGGTCGTCCAGGGCGTCGAGTTCGGCACCCGTCACCACCCGCTTGCCGTCCAGGACCCCCAGGTCGGCGGCGGCCTTGCCGGCGGTGCTCGGATGGTCTCCGGTGATCATCACGATGTGCACTCCCGCGTCCGCGAGATGGCGCACCGCGTCCGCGGCGGTGCCGCGCACACGGTCGGCGAACGCGAGGAAACCGACGAAGCCGAGGCCCCGCACCGCCTCGTCGGTGAGCTTCCCGTCGGCGGCGTCGCGCAGCTCGGCGACCGCCAGGACGCGATGGCCCTCGGCCGCCAGCTTCTCGCCGGTGGTGAGGATGTCGGCGCGGTCCTCCTCCGTCAACCGCCGGCCACCGCGGGTGGCGCAGCGCGCGACGACCTCCTCCGGCGCTCCCTTCACAGACAGGATGCGGCGTTCTCGGGACCGGCCCAGGGTGGCGTGGAAACCGCGGCTCGGCTCGAACGGCAGGCCGGAGAGCCGCCGCCAGTCCGGTGCGCCCGTCGCCCGGCGCACGCCCGCCTCCTGGGCGCCGTCGGTGACGGCGCCGTCGGTCGCGTGCTCCAGTCCGTTGCCGCCGTGCGGGCGCGGCGTCGCCCGCAGCGCGGCGGCCAGGACGGCGCGCTGCTCGTCGCCGAGGGACTCCAGGGACCGGCTGTCGCCGTCGGCCGCGACGGCGACGAGGAAGATGTGCCCGTGGGTGAGGGTGCCGGTCTTGTCGAAGCACAGCACGTCGGTGCGGCCAGCGGCCTCGATGGTGCGGGGATCCCTGACCAGGGCCCCCCGGGCGGACAGCCTTCTGGCGGAGGCGAGCTGGGCCGCCGAGACCAGGAACGGCAGCCCCTCCGGAACACTGGCCACGGCCAGGCCGACACCCGCGCCGACCGTGTCCCGGGCACGGCGCCCGCGCAGGGCACCGGCCACCACGACCGCCACGGCCGAGCCGAGGGCCACGGGCAGGGCACTGCGGGTGATCCGGGCCAGCCGGCGCTCCACACCGACGGCGGGCGCGGCACCCCGGCCCACCGCGGCGGCCCGGCTCGCCTCGGTCGCGGTGCCGGTCGCGACCACCAGCGCGCGGCCACGTCCGGCCGCGACGGTGGTGCCCTCGTAGACCATGGACGTACGCTCGGCGAGCTCCGACGCCAGCACCGGCGCGACGTCCTTGGCCACCGGAAGCGACTCGCCCGTGAGCGCAGACTCGTCGGCCTCCAGATGGTGCGCCTCCAGCAGACGCCCGTCGGCCGGGACGACATCACCGGCGCCCAGGTTTACCACGTCGCCGACGACCAGGTGCTGGGCGGGAACGATGGTCTCCGTCCCGTCCCGCAGCACCCTCGCCACGACGGCCGACTCACGCCGCAGCCGGGCCTCCGCACGGGCGGTCCGGTGCCGCTGGAAGCCGCCGAAGAGCCCCGACACCGCGGTGACGGCCATGATGACGGCGGCGTCGAGGACGGCACCCACCGACGCGGACATGGCTGCGCCCGCGCCCAGGATGGGTGTGAGCGGGTTGGCCATCTCGGCGAGACAGGCCCGGCCGAGCGACGACGCGGGCGCGCGCTCGCCGGGGGCGGCACCACGCCTCCGCGCCTCCTCGTCCGACAGTCCGCCGGCCGTGCTCCCGGTGCGGGAGAGCAGGGTGGCCGGGTCCATCGCATGCCAGGGGTGACGGGACTCGGCGGGCAGGGGCGGGGGGAGCCGCAGCAGCCGTACCGCCGACCAGAACCCGGCGGCGATGCCGAGCGCGCCCGCCGCGTTGAAGGCCGTCACCCCGCGTGCGGCGGACCGCTGCCGCCGTCCGGTCAGCGCCGCCGTCGCACCGACGGCCGCGGATACCTGGGCGAGCCGCACACCGCGCCGCGCACTGTCCCGCGCGCCGCGGCAGCCCCGCACGATGACGGTGGCCGCCACCGGATCGGAGTCCATGTACAGATCCCCGCCCCAGGGCGGAGTCCCGTCCGGGCCGGAGATCCCCACCCCGACGTCGGCCGCCCGCAGAGCGGACCGGTCCCGGGAGATCAGCAGGACACCGTCGCTGTCCCGCTGGAGGGCCCGTACGGAGGCGAGCAGGCCCTCGCCGGCGTCACGCACCGCGTCGGCATCCCGGACGGCGGGGTCGGCCGTGTGCGGACCCGCGGTCACGACGGTCAGCCCGGCGTCGTGGGCGGCGGGCACGAAGGCGTCGGCGGACTCGTGCATCTGCGGCACCACGCTGATCACGGCGAGCAGACGGCCTCCGTGCGCCAGCCCCAGCACGAGCCGCGCGCCGTCGTGGTGCAGCCGCTCCTGCTCCCGCGTCCCGGTACCTCGCAGCGCCAGCCGCTCCACCGGCCCGAGCGCCCACTCGCCCTGCCGGGACAGCCGCTCGGGCGCGGCGCCGTCGAAGAGCCGATGGGCCCGCGCGGCGAGTTCTCCCGCGGGCACGTCCTCGTCGAGGGCGACCAGATCGGCCAGAAGGTGAGACCCGGTGGCCAGGACATCCGTGTCGAGGAGCACCGTGCCGATGCGGTCGAGCCTGCGCAGGGCATCGGGTTCGGCCACGAGGACCCCCCGGCGCGCCAGGCCCCTGCCGAAGGCCGAGGCGAAGCCCTCGCGGGCCAGCAGAGGTGCCTTGGGGATGGCCGCCAGGGCGCCGCCGAGGGCCCTTCCGGGGCGCCGGGTGACGAGCAGCGAGCCGGCGAAGGTCGCCGCCGCCACCAGAGGCACCTGGTCCGCGTAGCGTTCGACCGGTCCCGGCCGCAGCGGCGTCTTCCGTGGCGGTGCCGGCGGCACCGCCCCGTGGGAGCCGGCGGCGGCGGTGCCCGTGAGACGTGGTTCGGCCGCGGCCCAGGACGCGTGCTCCGCGTTGGCCTCCACCACCCGCAGGGCGTGCCGGACGGTGTCCACTCCGACCCCGAGCACACCGCCGGAGCCGGCATGGCCGATCGCCGTCAGCCCGGCCATCAGCAGTCCGGCGTTGCCGGCGCCGACCGCCCGCTCGACCAGGCGACGCAGTCGCGGATGGACCTCGACGAGCGGGACGAGCGCCGCGGCCTGGGCAGGGAGGGGAGCACGACGTGTCAGTCCCGCCGCGGCGGCCAGGGGCGCGGCCGCCACCTGCATGGCCACCGCCCATGCCGCCCGCCGGGAGGCCCCGCCGGAGAGGGGATGGTCGGGCAGCGGGTGGTCGGCGCCGTGCGCCTCCTCGACCTCCTCGACCGCCTCGATCAGGGCCGCCACGGTCTCCGCCGCGTCCGAGGGGCCCTCGGTGGCGACGACGACATGCCCGAGCACGGTGTTCGCCGCGGCCCAGACCACGCCGGGCACCTCCGCGAGCCGGCGCTCCACGTCCTCGACGAGACTGGCCGCCGACGGGTGGGGCAGGTCGCCCTCGCGCAGCCCCCGTACCGCTACGTGTGCGCGCCCCTCGAAGTGCCGTATGCGCCGTGTGGTGTCGCGACCCCGCAGTGCGGTGGCGGCGGATGACACGGCGGCCCGCAGCAGGCCGCCTCCCGGCAGTGCCACAGCGCATCACCTGCCTCATCCGCCCCACCCCCGGGTCCGGAACATCCCTTCCTGCGCGAGTAGCCACGAACCTCGTGGTTCACACGAAATCAATACAGACAGCCATCAATCACTGATAGGGCGCATGCCGCGCGAAGCGCGCGAGAATTGAAGAGGCACACCGTACGGACTCCACGAAAGGAGGGCAGGGAATGCCCAGGACAGCGGCGACCACGCGACAGCGAGAAGCACCGCAGAAGCAGTCCGCGCAGACACATGCGCACGAGGGTGCGGGCCTGCACCTGCACACGCGGACGCTCCACCCCCCGGTGCCGATTCCGTATCTCACCAGGGAGGATGTGACGAGTACCGCGAGGACGGCGACGTCACGGCTGCCCGGCAGGCCGTCGGCCAAGGATCTCGTGTTCTACGGAGGTCTCGGAGCGATGGCCGTGGCGGGGGCACTGGAATGGCCCGTCGCCCTGGCCGTCGGCGGGGCCACCTGGCTGGTGCGCAGCAGGAAGCACGACGGGGCGGTCGAGGCGCCGGCTGAGCACGACGGCTCGGCTCGGGGCGCGGGCAGGAAGAACGCCTGACACGGCCCCCGACGGAACCACAGCACGGCGCGCGGCAGCGACGGCGCTGCCGGGCGTCGGTGCACCGGGCGGCGACCGTGCGCCGGGCGGCGACCGCGGTGCCGGGGGCCGGAGCGTCGCAAGGACGCCCGGGCGTCGGGGGGAGCGCCGTGTGTCAGGCGGTGGCCGGCGCGCCGGCCGTGCGCAGGTGGCGTGAGTACGCGGACCACAGTTCCCACGCCAGACGCAGGATGACCGCCTCGGCGAGCGCGACGCCGATCTTCGTTGCCACGGCTACAAGTATCTGGCTCATGTCGGATGACTCTCTCTCCGGGATCCGATGTCCGATATCCGAAGATGCATCCCTTTCATCCGTGGTGGGCGTCGCGTGAGCCTCTATTGGGTGTCGTTTGGGTGAACAGTAAGTGTTTCATCCTTCGGGCGCATCCGCCCACCGGCTGACCCCGCCGCAGTACACCCGTGTTCCGCACCGGGCGGACGGCATGGCGACGATGTCGAGACCTCGGCCGTGTTCGCCGGGGTCGGGCGCGGGGGTCGATCGTCGGCCGGGCAACCCGGTGCGGCGACGGCGTGGAGCGTACGGGACTGTTTGTCGTGATCTGTCGGGGTTACCCGCGAGGGAGAACGTGGAAGCCGACGCGGGAAGGAGGGCATGGCCATGAGCAGCGCGACCAAGGAACGCGAGGAAGCGGCGAGGCTGCCGGAAGGCGACGTGGTGCGCATCCTGCTGGAGCAGCATGCGCGGATCCGTGATCTGTTCGCCGGGGTCAAGACCTCGCACGGCGAGCAGAGGCAGGAGACCTTCGACGAACTGAGGGCTCTCCTGGCGGTCCACGAGACGGCAGAAGAGATGATCTTGAGGCCGACGGCGAAGAAGACGGCCGGGGAGGCCGAGACCGAGGCCCGCAACCACGAGGAGGAGGAAGCGACCAAGGTCCTCGCCCAACTGGAGAAGATGGACGTGGACAGCGCGGAGTTCGACACCGAGTTCGCCGCCTTCGAGAAGTCCGTGATCGACCACGCCGAGCACGAGGAGCGGGAAGAGTTCCCCGCGGTGCGCCGGGGCTGCGAGGAGGGCGAACTCAAGGGGATGGGTACCCGGCTGCAGATGGCCGAGAAGATGGCGCCGACCCATCCGCACCCGACTGCGGCGGGATCGCCCGCGGCCCAGTGGATGGCGGGGCCCATCGCGTCCATGATCGACCGGGTGAAGGACTCGATCAGCAGCAAGTCGGGCGGCGGTTGAGACGGCAGGGCGGGGGCCGGACACCGTGTGCTGAAAGGAGACACGCCGTGAGCGAGGAACCTGCCGGCCGTTCCGGGCACGTCCCCGACCCGAGGCACCGGCCGTCGGCCCCGGCCGACGCCGGCCGCGGGCCGGTGCCCCGTTCGCGCTCGGGAGCCATCGGCCGCCGCTGGGCGAGAACCGGCACGGAACCAGCCACCGCCCAGAGCGCGCTGCGGCTGCGTGTCGTCCTCAGCGGCGCCGCTCTTCCACTCTTTGCCGCGGGGGCCGTCCTGATCGGGCTGTGGGCGGACAACTCGCAACCCGGTCAGTCGCCCAGCCGCGGCGTACTGGTCGTCCTGGCGGCCGTGTGCGGGGCCATCGCCCTGGTGGCGGCGTTGGATCTGTGGGCCCTGAACCGCCGCCTACGGCGCGAGCGAGGAAGTCACATCCGCGAGTAGCGAGGAAGTCACATCCGCGAGTGGGGAAGCCATATCCGGGCGGCCTCGCCTCGTCAGGCCCTCTCGCGCCCAGGACACAGGCCGAGGGGGCTGCACAGCTGGATCACCTGGTAGCGGCCTTGCCGGGACTTCTCGCCGGGCGAGTCGGCGTCGTGGCGCAGGAACCTCCGCTGCGAGGGCTTGACGCGCCTCGTCTCGTCCGCCTTCTCCACGTTGCCCCTCATGGTGGTTCTGCGCCTCCGTGGTAATCGCGGTGGCTGCGCTTCGTGCCTCTCCGCCGCAGCCGACCGGGTCGGCGCCGCCTGAGGAGATTGCGCAGGTTGCACGCACCCTCGGGGCCCCGGACATCCCATCGCGGCGGACTCCGGTCCTGGCCCGTCTGTCTCGCGTGATCAGCGGCTTACACCCGGCGCCCGTCGCTCAGGAGGCGTTGACGAGTGACATGTAGAGCTCCCAGTCCCAGCTCGGCCCCGGGTCGGTGTGGTCGGTGCCCGGAACCTCGTAGTGCCCGATGATGTGCGCCCGGTCCTTGGGAATGCCGTATCTGGTGCAGATCGCCGCCGTGAGCCTGGCCGACTCCTGGTACAGGGCGCTCGTGAAGTACTCCGGTCTGTCCACCCAACCTTCGTGCTCGATGCCGATGCTGCGGGTGTTGTAGTCCCAGTTCCCCGCGTGCCAGGCGATGTCGTGCTCGCGGACGCACTGCGCGATGTGTCCGTCGGCCGACCGGATGACATAGTGCGCGGACACCTTCTTCCGGGGGTTCTGGAAGACGCCCAGGGTGGTCGTGTACGTCGTCTGCGTCACATGGATGACGACCAGGTCGAGCGGATATCCGATCGGCCGGTCGGAGACGGTGTAGTTGGCCGGGTCGGCCGACAGCCAGTCGACCGAGGGCTGGTCGACGATCCGAGGCCGGGCACGGGCCGGTGCCGAGGGCAGCAGCGCGTAGGGAAGCGCGGCGAGGGCCGCTCCCTTCAGCAGCCGCCGTCTCGTCGTGACGGGGCTGGTTCGTTCCGATCCGGTGTGTTCCATGCAGCACATGCCTTTCCATGCCTGGGCTCCTGCAGCCGATCCCGTCCGCTGAGTGCTCAACACCTGAGCGTGGCCGCTGTTTCGCGCAAGCGGGCGTGGATTCCGCGGTGTGTCTCGCGTGCGGGCAGCCATTCCTTGCGGAGTTTGGCCACACACGTGTAGTTGATGTCGCAGACGTTCGCCAGCGGGGACTCGACCGTCTGGGTGGCGAACTGGTAGGCGTCCACCTCGCTGAACCCGTAGTCGCGCACAAGCCACTGCACGAGGTCGAGCTGGGATATCCGGAACGCGTCCTCCAGCGGGCGGGCGGAGCCCGTCGAGATGATGTGAGTGTCGGACTCGATGCGCGGCCACGGTGTGGCGAGGCCCTTGAGCAGTTCGACGATCACCACGGTGTGCATGGCGCACTCGACGGCCACCCCGCAGGTCTCACCCTCGCCCTGCCGGGCATGCCCGTCGCCAAGGCTGACGAGTCCGCCTTCGACGTTCACCCCCAGATAGCAGGTGACGCCCGCACGCATCTCCGGGGTGTCCATGTTGCCGCCGTGCGCGTCCGGCACCAGAGCGGAGCGCACCTCCATGTTGGCCGGCGCCACGCCCACCGTCCCGTGCATCGGGTCCATGGGCAGCTCCACCCGGATGTCGCCGTCGCGCGCGCTGAACTCGGCGGTGCCCCGCGCTCGGTCGAGCTGCCAGATCCACACCGCCTCCGGCAACGGCGGCTGCAGGGTCGCCGTGGTGTGCGTGGAGGTCAGCGCGCCGAACAGCGGCACCGTCGTCGAAGCCGCCCAGTCCCGGGCCGGCTCGATCGACACGAAGTGCACCGCCAGCGTGTCACCCGGCTCGGCGCCCTCCACATGGAACGGACCGGTCTGCGGATTGAGGAAGGGGAACTCGCACACCTCGGACACCAGGTCCTTTTCGGATCGCACCCGCCCGGCGAAACAGTCCTCGGTGTACAGATCGAGGACCGTGCCCGGTGCGATCCGGGCGACGGGCGGCGCGCCGCCGAACGTCCAGGCGTACTCGCCCGGCGCGGGCCGCACGGTCAGGATGCGGGGATCGGTCATGGCTGGACGGCTCCGTTCGGCCGAAGGTCGGATGTCGGGGACTTGTCGAGATGGACGCGGGCGGTCTCGGCTATGCGTCCGGGACGGCGCCGCACCAGGACGAGCAGCACCGTCACCCCGGCCGCCATCCACACACCGACGACGGGGCCGGTGTAGGACACCGGCGCGGTCGGAGCGGTCACGAAGTCGAAGACCGGCAGGCCCGCCGCAGTCGGCAATGCAGGCACGAAGGCGGCGATCCACAGCAGCGGGAACAGCAGATGCCGCACCGGTTTGAACAACTCCCGTCTGCGGCGCAGGAAGTAGCCCGCGCAGGCGAGGTTCACCACGATGCCCCAGCCGACGAGAAAGCCGACCGCCGGATGCAGACCCTGCGCCGCATAGGCCGCCACCGAACCCGCGGCGGGCAACTGCCGTGCCAGCTCGGCCACGCACGGCGCGGTGAACAGACAGGCCACCAGTGCGATGAGCACGGACAGCGGCAGGCTGCCGCCCGCGAAGGCCGCGCCCGAGGGAATGGACGCGGCGGCCGCTGCCGCGGGCGCCATCGCCGTGACGCTCTGGAACGAGACCTCACGCAGCCCGATCGCCTCACGCCGCAGTCCAGAACGTTCTCCCCCGTCATGGGAACCCCCGATTCGACTCCGCGCAGCCCTGTCCGACGGCTGCGCCTGGCGTGAATCACGGTACGGGGCTGGCCTGTTGGGCAGGAAGAGCGCGGCGTCTTCGGTGGACAGCGACGGAATTGTGGATAACCCCGCCACCCGTTGGAGGGAAACGCCGTGGAGGAGGGCCCCGGATACCGAGAGCCACCGGCGAGGAAGGCCCGTCACCCCCGCTCGGCGATCGCCGCAGGATCGTCGAGCACGGCTCGCACCACCGAGTGAGCGGCACCCAGCAACGGCCCCTCGGAACCCAGCCGCGAGACGGTCACGGCACAGGGCGGGCCGGCCGTCCGCCGGGCCAGCTCCCGCTCCAGCGACGGCAGGAGCCAGGGCGCCAGCGCGGCGAGTGCTCCGCCGAGCACGACCGCTTCTGGGTCCAGCAGGTTGACCGCCCCCGTGAGCGCGACACCGAGGGCGGTACCGGCGTCGTGCAGGGCCCGGCACACGTCCTTGTCGCCCTGCGCGGCGCGCTCGGCCAGCATGTCGACGCGGTCCTCGCCCGGCGTCAGCCCGGCCGCGCGCAGTACCGCCTCCTCACCGGCGTACTGCTCCAGACAACCGCGCCCGCCGCATGCGCACTCCGGTCCTTCCGGACGCACGGGCACATGGCCCAGCTCACCCGCGAAACCATGTGTGCCGCGCAGCAACCGTCCGTCCACGACCACCGCGCCACCGATGCCGATCTCCGCCGAGACGTGCAGGAAGTCGCGAGGAGTGGAGTCGCCCAGCCAGAGTTCCGCGAGCGAGCCGAAGTTGGCCTCGTTGTCCACGGTCAGCGGCAGTCCGGCGGGCAGCAGGGTACCGAGATCGACGTGGTGCCAGTCGAGGTTGGGGGCGCGGACCACGGTCCGGGCGTCGCGCGCGACCAGGCCGGGCACCGCGACGGCGAGGCCCGCCGGCCACAGGCCCTCCCGCTCCGCCTCGGCGACGACCCGTTCCACGAGTGCGGTGAGTTCGGTGAGTACGGGCCCGGGGGCGCGGCCGCGGTTCGTGCCGTGCCGCACCGCGCGCGCCCGTACCCCTCCGCGCAGATCGACCGCGGACACCGCGAGGTGGTCCACACCGATCTCCGCGCCGATCCCGGCGGGGCCGCGTCCGCTGACGGCCAGGGCAGACCCCGGCCGCCCCACCCGGCCGGGCCGTTCCGGCCCCAGCTCCTCGAGCAGTCCGGAGCGGATCAGCTCGTCGACCAGCGTGGAGACCGCGGCCCGGGTCAGCCCGATCCGTGAGGCGACAGCGGCACGCGACAGCGGCCCCTCGGCGCTCACGGTGTGCATGACCCGCGCCAGATTGCGGCGGCGCATGCCCTGCTGCGTGTCGGGCAGCCGGCGGCCGGGGCTGGACGGATGGGCTTCGTGCAGTGGTGCGGTCATGCCTCCCTCGGATCCCGTCAGCGCCGGTCCGGCTCCCGCTCCAGCAGCGGTGCCGCGTCGGAGAGTACCCCGGCGATCCTGGTGAGCGTCGACTCGTCCCGCTCCACGGCCCCCAGCACCGGCCCGCGGGCGGTGTCCCAGCGCCGGGCCACCGCGGCGGGGTCCTCGCCCGTCAGCAGTCCGGCGGCCTGCGCGGCGGCCCCGAGCGCGACCAGTTCCCTGGCCTCCGGGATCTGGACGGGACGCCCCGAGAGCCGGCGTACGGTCTCCTGCCACGCCCTGCCCTTGGCGCCGCCCCCGATGAGCAGCAGGGGAGTCGTGCGGTCCGCGTCGGTGTCGAGCACCAGGTCGAGGGCGCCGAGCAGCGAGTGCACCGCGCCGTCGTACGCGGCTTGGAGCAGTTGCCCGGCCGTTGTGTCGTGCCGAAGGCCGTGCAACAGCCCGGAGGCGTGCGGGAGGTCCGGGGTGCGCTCGCCGTCGAGATAGGGGAGCAGCGTGGCACCCGTGCCGGGCTCGACGGCCTCACGGTCCAGGCCCAGCAGGGCGGCGATCCGGTCGACGGCGAGCGTGCAGTTCAGGGTGCAGGCCAGCGGCAGCCAGTCGCCGTGCGCGTCCGCGAAGCCCGCCACGGTGCCGGTCGGATCGGCGGGGCGTCGCCGTGAGACCGCGTACACCGTGCCGGATGTGCCCAGGCTCAGCACGGGGGTTCCGGGGCGCAGTCCGAGGCCCAGTGCGGCGGCCGCGTTGTCCCCTGTGCCCGGCGCGACCAGGGTGCCCTTGGAGAAGGGCAGGTCATGGGTGTCGCGCACCGTGCCGGCCACCTCTCCCGGGCGGACCACCCGCGGCAGCAGGGCCGGATCGAGGCCCACGCGGGCGAGTGTCTCCTGGTCGTACGACTCCGTCGCGGACGCCCACCAGCCGGTCCCGGAGGCGTCACCGCGGTCGGTGGTGCCCTGACCCGTGAGGCGTTCGGTCAGGTAGTCGTGGGGCAGCCGCACGGCCGCTGTCGTGCGGACGGTCTCCGGCTCGTTCTCGGCCAGCCAGGCCCACTTCGTGACTGTGAAGGACGGGCCCGGCACGCTCCCGGTGCGTTCCGCCCACGCCTTGGGGCCGCCCAGTTCCTCCACCAGTCGGCGCGCCTGCGGTGCCGAACGCACGTCGTTCCACAGCAGGGCCGGGCGCACCGGGTCGCCCTGCGCGTCCAGGGCCACGAGGCCGTGCTGCTGGCCGCCGATCGACACGGCGGTGGCCTCATGGGCCGCTTCGCCGCACTGGCGCAGAGCCTCGCAGAGGGCGTCCCACCACTGGCGGGGATCACTCTCGCGGCCCGCGCCCGACGAGACGGTGTGCGGTGCCTGGCCGCTCGCCATCACCCGTCCGGTCGAAGCGTCGACGACCAGGGCCTTGGTGGACTGGGTGGACGAGTCCACCCCGACGACGAGCGGACCCTCGGCTGCTGACATCGGGCTCTCCCTTTCCGCGGTACCGAAGACACCTGGGTCTCTTCCCACAGATGCGTTCGCATACTAATTTGTTAAGCGCCATGACGAAATAGTCTTCAGCGAGCAAGGAGCCGCGGCATGAACTACCAGCCCACCCCCGAGGACAGGTTCACCTTCGGTCTGTGGACCGTCGGCTGGCAGGGAAGGGACCCGTTCGGCGACGCAACCCGGCGCGCCTTGGACCCGGTCGAGACGGTGCAGCGCCTCGCCGAGCTGGGGGCCTACGGAGTGACATTCCATGACGACGACCTGATCCCCTTCGGGGCCTCCGACAGTGAGCGCGAGTCGCACATCAAGCGCTTTCGGCAGGCCCTCGACACGACCGGGATGACCGCGCCGATGGCCACCACCAATCTCTTCACCCACCCCGTCTTCAAGGACGGCGCGTTCACCGCCAACGACCGGGACGTACGCCGCTACGCCCTGCGCAAGACCATCCGCAACATCGACCTGGCGGTGGAACTGGGCGCGAAGACGTACGTCGCCTGGGGCGGCCGGGAAGGCGCCGAGTCCGGTGCGGCCAAGGACGTGCGCGTCGCGCTCGACCGTATGAAGGAGGCGTTCGATCTCCTCGGCGAGTACGTCACCTCCCAGGGCTACGACCTCCGCTTCGCCATCGAGCCCAAGCCGAACGAGCCGCGCGGCGACATCCTGCTGCCCACCGTCGGACATGCCCTGGCGTTCATCGAGCGACTGGAGCGGCCCGAGCTGTACGGCGTCAACCCCGAGGTGGGCCACGAGCAGATGGCCGGCCTGAACTTCCCGCACGGCATCGCTCAGGCCCTGTGGGCGGGCAAGCTCTTCCACATCGACCTCAACGGCCAGTCCGGCATCAAGTACGACCAGGACCTGCGTTTCGGTGCGGGCGACCTGCGTGCCGCGTTCTGGCTGGTGGACCTCCTGGAGAGCGCCGGGTACGGCGGGCCGCGCCACTTCGACTTCAAGCCGCCGCGGACCGAGGACCTCGACGGCGTATGGGCCTCGGCCGCGGGCTGCATGCGCAACTACCTCATCCTCAAGGAGCGCTCGGCGGCCTTCCGTGCGGACCCCGAGGTGCAGGAGGCCCTGCGTGCCTCACGTCTGGACCAGCTGGCACAGCCGACCGCCGCGGACGGACTTCAGTCCCTGCTCGCCGACCGCAGTGCTTTCGAGGAGTTCGACGTGGAGGCGGCCGCCGCGCGCGGTATGGCGTTCGAGCGCCTGGACCAGCTGGCCATGGACCATCTGCTGGGTGCGCGCGGCTGACGGCCGCCGGGAGGCATGCCGCCTTCGGATGGTGGGTTCGGCCCGTCTTCTGGGGCAGCGGCCAGTCTTAGGGGGGCACAACCGGCCTCCCCGGACCCGAGACTGCCGTCCGGGATCCCGGCGACCTCTTGAGCGACGTCCCGGGCGGCATCGGCTCCCCCTTCGCCGAGCCGGCGGCGTCGCGGTGAGCGGTGTGGACGACGGCCCGCGTCGGCGGTCGTCCGTCAGTCCGGCCGACGGGGTGGCCTGTGGGCGGCAAGGCGTTCGCGGCCCTCCGTATAGGTGTCCGCGTCGATCTCACCGGAAGCGAAGCGCCGGTCGAGGACTTCTTCCGGTGTCTCGCGTGGCAGCCCCCAGTGACGCTCTTCCGGTGTCTCTTGCGGCGGCTCCCAGCGATGCTGCTCGGCGCCGTGACCACCATGCTGCGCGAGGCGGATCACGGCCCACACGATGAGGCCGATCAGCACGATCCACACCAGCGGCATGAAGGCCATCCAGGCCCAGCCGCCGCCGTCCCAGTACATCATTGTCCTCACCTCCTCAGGAGGTTTCCTCCTTCACTGTCCGTGCGGGGTGGCCGGGGACGCCAGGGCCCTTCGGCCCCGATGCCGAGGCGCCTGGCACCCGGCCGGGGTCCGGATGCCTGGTCCCTCGTCCGCAGGGGTGGAGGGACGCGACTGTTTCGATGTGCTTCTATGTTGACGTTTTTCGATTCAGAGGGCAGTGTTTGCATCAACGAGCATCGATACAGGCGTGTGCCGGGGTCCGCCTCGCCCCGCCGGCCCCGTCAGTCAGGAGTGAGTCATGAGCGAGCAGTCCACCGACCTGCGTGAAACCGTCCGGCAGCGGTACGCCGCAGCGGCCGCGCAGGTGTCCGAGGGCGGCATCGCGTGTTGTGGGTCCGAGCCGGTCGAGGTCGATGAGACCTTCGGTGCCGCCTTCTATGAGGCCGATGAGCGTGACGCCCTGCCCGCCGAGGCGGTCGCGGCCTCCCTGGGGTGCGGCAACCCGATCGCCGTCGCCGAACTGAGCGAGGGCGAGCGCGTCCTCGACCTCGGCTCCGGCGGCGGTATCGACGTCCTGCTCTCGGCCCGCCGGGTCGGCTCCACCGGCAGGGCGTACGGGCTGGACATGACCGACGAGATGCTCGCTCTGGCGCTGGCCAACGCCAAGAAGGCCGGTGCCACGAACGTGGAGTTCCTCAAGGGCACCATCGAAGCCATCCCGCTGCCGGCGAACACCATCGACGTGGTCATCTCGAACTGTGTGATCAACCTGTCCGTCGACAAGGCGGCCGTGTTCGCCGAGGCGTTCCGCGTGCTGCGGCCCGGCGGTCGGCTCGGTGTGTCGGACGTGGTGGCCGACGACGCCCTGACGCCCGGGCAGCGGGCCGAGCGCGGCGACCACGCGGGCTGCATCGCCGGTGCGCTGTCCTTCGCGGAGTATCGTGCGGGCCTGGAGGGGGCGGGATTCGCGAACGTCGAGATCACCCCGACGCACACGGTCGCCGACGGCATGCACTCGGCGATCGTCCGCGCCGCCAAGCCCCTCGGTGCGGCGACGGAGGGTGCGGCGGCGGAGGTGCGGACGGCCTGAGGGGCGCGGACGCCTACTCCGGGACGACCTGGAGTGCCGTGTCCGGATCGCAGTGCGGGCAGGCCGCGATGTGCGCGTACAACGCCTGCCGCGCCTGTTCCTCCGTGATCGCCTTGACGCGGACACCCTTGGCCATGTGGCAGTCGCCCTTGTGGATCCGTGTCGGCGGGCTCCCGGTGCCAATGCCCCGTTCCATGAGCCATTCGGGCGTCCGGGGGCGTCGTGCCTCACCTGTATGCCGCTCCGTCTCCCGCCGTTCCTCGTCGGCGATCCACTGGTCGATCTGCGCCAGGGCCGCCGTCGCCTGCTGCACGATCACGCGGCGCGCGAAGCGCAGCAGCTCCAGACGGGACGGCGATCTTTCGTTCACACGTTCGATTCTAGGGGTGAGTGGCTGCCTCCACAGGTGACCCCCGCGGGCTGGGGCGTGTGTTTCCGGATCGGCGGCTCCGTGAAGAGCTCCCGCAGCCGCAGGGCGCTCTCGGCGGTGCCTGTGTCATCTGCTGCGGACTGAGGGGGCGCGAGTCGCCTTGCGCCCGCCCAAGGACGGTGTCCCGCCGGGCGTTCCGCTCTCAGGGGGCACCGCATCCTCGTCACGGCGCCGATCCGCGACCGTCGACGTGTCATGCCGCATCACGCCGTCCCGGCACCGTCCCCTCCCGTCCTCCAGCACCCTTCAACACGGGCCCGGCGCGCCGACGCCGACCCCTTCGGCGCGCTCGGTCTGCTCGACCTCGCCGGCGCCACCTCGCGCCTCCGCGTCCAGACCGAGGTCCTGCTGGCCCCGTCGCGCGATACCGCCGTGCTCGCCGAGCAGGCGGCCACCGTGGACCGTGTGACCGGTGGTCGTCTGGTCCTCGGTCTCGGCGTCGGCGGGCGTGGCGACGACCGTCAGGTCACGGACGTCGACACGCGTACCCGCCGGCGTCTCGATGGGCAGATGGCGGTGATGCCCGGCCTGTGGTCCGGTGCTCCGTGCGGTGGTGGCGTGGGCACGATCGGGCCCGCGCCGCACGCGACGGGGGACCCGAGGCGCTCTTCGGCGGCTTCAAGCCCGCCGCGCTCGAGCGTGTCGCGCGCTGGGGCGACGTCTTCCTCGCCGCCGCGGCACCATCCAACTCATTTTCCTATCAAGCAGTTTGACGTTCTGGTCCTTTCGGGTCCTGACGCGGCTGCCGGAGTGACTGTGCTGATCGCCGAGGTGCGTGGGGGGCACGTACGGGCGCGGCGGGCAGCGCCAGGATTACTCCAATCGCATTGTTCATCAGATTTTCGGTATGTCCTATACGCCAGAAATTGGGATCTTATGTACGTTCACTTACGCATCGGCTCACAGTCGACGTGTCTCAGACAGGAGAAGTGACATGGCAACGCGTTCCATCGCCGTTACCGCCGCGGTCGCCACTGGTGCGGCCCTGGTGGCCACTGGTATCACCTACGCCTCGGCCGCCTCGGAGCCGGCCCAGGCGGCCGCGGTCAACCAGGCCGCCGCTGTCCCCGCCGCGGCCCCCCAGGGCGGCGGCGGCAACAGCAAGGACAAGGACAAGGGCAAGGGCAGGCATGGCTACCGCCACTACAGGGTGGGCCGCATCCACATCAACGAGCGGACCTACTCCGCCCACGCCGGTGGCTGCATCACGGTGGTCAGCGGCCTCGGTTCCAAGAGCCTCAACGTGCGCAACGACAGTTGGAAGACCGTCGAGGTCTTCAACGGGGCCACGTGCGACAACGGCTCGCCCGTCGCCACCATCGGCCCGTACAGCTCCAGCAACGGGCTCTACCCCCGACACGTCCGGGGCGGCCTCCGCGTCCGCGACGGCGTGGTGGGCAGCTTCCGAGTGGTCGAGGACTACTTCCGCTACGGCTACGGCTACGGCTACGGCCGCGGCGGCTACGACCGCAACGACTACGGTAAGTGACCGAGTCGACTGTTGTGATGTATGGCGAGAACCCCGGCCTGCCGGAATCGGGCCGGGGTTCCGCTCTCTGCCCCCGCATTCCACGGTAAGTCGTCACCGTGGCATCGCGCACAGCCCCGGGTGTCGCTGGGCTGCCGCCCGCGGTGCCCGGGCACCGTCCGGTCAGCGCAGGGCCGAACGGGCGGTCTCGAAGCTGCGCGCGTGGGCGGCCTCGTCCTCGGCGTTGTGCGCGAAGAGCTTGGCGGCCGCGCTGTCGTCGGCTGCCCGCGCCTGCTGGGCAAAGGCCGGGTACATGCTCTCGGACTCGTACCGTTCGCCGGTGATGGCCTTGGTGAGGTTCTCACGCGTGGTACCGACGGTGCCCGCCAGCTTTGCCATACCCGCGAAATGCTCGCGCAGTTCGATCTCGGCGATGCCGTTGAACAGGCGTGCCAGCGCCTGGTTGCCGTGTGCGGTCGCGGCCTTCGCGAACTGGGTGTACTTGGCGGCCGCCAGCGCCTCACCGTGCATGGCGGTGTCGAGGTCGGTCTTGGTCCGGGCCGCGCGGACCCTGGGCGCACCGGCCTGTACGGCCTCCGCCGCGGCGGAGGGCGGTGCCGGGATGCTCCCCCTGCCGGTGCGGACCGCCTCCAGAGCCTTGGTGAACGCGGAGTGGTGAGCGGCCTCGTCCCGGGCCAGCTCGTCGAACATTTCGGCGGCGGAGGCGTCACCGTCCTGTCTGGCCTGCCTGGCGAAGGTGGCATACATCGTCTGGGACTCGTATGCCTCACCCTTGAGGGCCGCCTGGAGGTCGGCGGCGTCGCTGCCCGCCAGGCCGCTCAGCCTGGCCTCCTCCGCAAAGTGCTCACCCAGTTCCACCTTCGCGGTCCGCTGGAACAGGCCGTCCACCGACGCCAGACCCTGCTTTCGGGCCTGCGCGGCGAACAAGGAGTACGAGGCGTACGCGTATGCCTCGCCACGCATCGACGCGTCGAGGTCGGTACGTGTTTGTGCGTGCAGTGCGCCGATCGAGTCATCGGGCACGGCCGAGGCGGCGCTTCCCACGGACATGCTCAGCGTCAGGACGAAAGCGCCCGTCGTCAGGGCGCGTATCGGACAAGGCATCACGCGGACCTCCCAATCGGACCGTTGAAGCCCCCCAGGCATCACACCAACAAGTGAGGAGCGCGGCGAACAGGCCGTGGCATTCGGGTGAGGTGACCGAGGAGCGGGTCTGGCACGACGTCTCATGCCGTGGTGCGTGTGACCGGCGGATACTGGTCGCACGGTCACCACGCCGGAGGCGGCGGGTGCGGCCGGGACCGCAGCCGCGTGGCTGGGACGGCGGGTGCGGCGAGCGAGGAGGGCGGGTGCGGAGAGGAAGCGGGTGCGCCCGGACGGCGGGCCGAGACCACGGCCGGCAGCCTCACTGCGGTGGAACGGCGCAGCCGGAAGGCGACACGGGGTACAGCACTCCGGGCCACGACGTCGGTTCTCCACCGGCTTCCCGCACACCTCCCCGGTGGCCCGCGCCGGGGAGGTTTCTCAGGGATGACTGAGGGTCCGGCTCAGGGTCCTGTCAGGGCCGAGGGCCGGAACCGCGTGCCGCGCGCGCCCGTTCTCAGAGCAGAGAGCGGCAGCAGCCGCGAAGGAGGCGACACATGTCGAAGAACGCGAAGATTGCCACGGGGGGAGTGGTGGTCGGGCTCATCCTGTGGATCTGGCTGCCCTGGTGGGCCGCCCTCCTGATCGTGTTGGGAGTCCCGACCGCCGCGTACCTCACCCTGGACCCCTCCCAGCGGCGCAGGCTGCGCCGAGTGGCACGCAAGGAACTCGGTCGCTGAGGGGCTGGTGACCCGAAGCGCTTCCCGCCAGTGCGCTGGAGCCGACCATGTCGCCGCCCGCGGGCCTGCTGACGGTACCGTCCGCGGGCGGCTGCTCGCCCCGGTCCACCCACGCGGTGAGCGCGCCGAAGGCCGCCCGGTAGCAGGGCAGGATGGGCCGTGGCCGATCGGGGTGGCTGTCGTACAGCCCGTCGACGTGGGTGCCGCCCTCGACGGTGTAGTAGCGGTGCAGCCGCCCGCGCCCGCTCTGCTCCACCATCCGCGCGTACACATCCGAGTCCGTGGCCTTCGGCAGCAGGCGTCCAGATCACCGTGCAGCGTGATGATCGGTTTTCCGGTCCGCCCGGTGAGGGTGACCCGGGCCACCGCGCGATGGACGGACGCGGGGCGTATCGCGTAGTCGTAGGCCGCGTCCGACCGGCAGGGCGCCAGGGTCTGCTCCGTCTTGGAGCCGGCGGACGCGCCGGGGCGGGCGGCGCCCTACGTGGGATCGAACTCGGCGCGGTAGATCTTCTGCGTGACACCCCAGTACGCCTTCTCGTGGTACGGCCACAGGAACTCGGACCCGCGCGCGAACCCGACCGTGTAGAGATCCTCGTCCCGGGCCGATCCCAGGATCCGGCCCATGGCCGTCGGCCGTGACGTTCAGGAGGCCGGGACCGGCCGTGGTCCACAGGGTGCCCTCCCAGTCCACGCCGCCGTCGTACAGTTCGGGGTGGTGCCCCCGTCGTCGGCGCGTCAGGTAGCCGCCGTTCGAGACACCCGTCACGTATGTGCGCCGGAGGCCGCCCGTAGCGCTGTGCCACCGCGCGCTTGGCGCGACGGTGAGTTGTGTCGTGCGCCGGTTCCACTCGGCCACGGCATCCCCGGGGTGGGTCCCATCGCGGTAGAAGGCCGGCCCGCTGGTGCCCTTGTCGGTGGCCGCGTACGCGTAGCCCTGCGCGATCACCAGTCCGAGATCGCCGTGTCGGCCGCGTACTGCTTGCGGGTGCCCGGGGCGCCGGTGAGGACGAGACCGCCGTTCCAGTGGTCCGGCAGCCGGATCGCGAACTGGGCGTTTGTACTGCCATCCGTGCGCGGAGTTGAGGCGCGAGTCGTCCGGGAAGTATCCGTCGACCTGGAGCCCCGGCACACCGGAAGGATTGCGGGTGGCCTTGGCGGTCAGACCCGTCTGGTCCGCCATGTCCGTGTACGGCGCCCTGCGCAGTGGCCACCGTCGGTGGCGGCCGCGGGCCGGTGAGGGCGGAGCTCGGCAGAGCGGCGGTGAGCAGCGCGACGCTGCGGGAACAGGCGCATGAGGGGCCTACGGGGCATGAGGGGAGCGCAGGGCGGCCCCATGCTGCGACCACGGAAGCCCACCGACCACGGGTGCGGACCACACGGGCACTGATGTCCCTATGGGGTTTCACACGGCAACCCCTGACCACCCCGTTCTGTGCCGCTCGCCGTCCCGCCGCCTCAGGCCGGACGCACCGCCATCTTGTCGAGCGCATCCAGCAGCCCGGGCAGTTCCGGGCCCCGGCCCACCGGGAGAACCTCGCCGGGCTCCTCGTCGAGCAGGACGAACGCGATGTCGTCCGTCCTGGCCACCATGGACCAGCCGGGTCCGTCGGCGCGCAGCGTGCGGGCACCCCCCGGGGCGAACGAGGAGCGGACCCGGCCCAACGGCGGGGGAGCGTCCACGTAGGCGCGCGCCTCAGTGAGGACCCGGCGGATGCCGCTGCGGGCCCCACTCGCACCCTCCTCGGGCTTCGTACCCTCCTCGGGCTTCGCACCCTCCTCGGCGGTGGCCGCGCCGTCTGCGGGTGCGAAGTCGGCGTCGTCGATCTGCTCGCGCCACACGGCCCACTGGAGCGCGATCTCGTCCGCGCCCAGACGGCGTTGGGCGGGCCCCCAGATGTCGGTGTCCGGCGGGGAGAGCGGCTCGCGGTCGCTGAGCTCGGGCGAGGGATCGTGCGGGGCGGGTATGCCGGGCGCGGCGACGGCCACGGCCAGCGGCCAGCCCGGCAGAGCGGCGACGACTGTCCGCTCGTCGGGCGACAGTTCGTACTCCATTCCGCAGTCCCACGACGCGATCGCCACGGCCACCAGTGACACGTCGTCGATGACCACCGTCCAGCGCGCGCCGTCGCCGTCCTGACCGAGCACGAGGCCGTAGCCGTCGGCGAGGGGCGGCAGATCGAGCGCCGCGCAGGCCTCGGGATAGTCGTCGCCCAGCACGCTGGGGAACTGCGCGGGCGTCAGCAGAACCGCCGTCAGCACATACAGCGCGTCGTCCTCGGCGGCGACGGCGTCCTCGTCCGTCCCGGCCATGCCACCCTCCCCATCGGTTCCATCCGTCGGCGCACCCTAATGCGCCCGCGAGCCGCTTGTCACGAGTGCGAATGGCACGAAGAGCTGCGGTTGCCCGATTGAACGAGACGAAACGACCGAGTGGAACCGGTATCGGACGGCGGGCAGGCCGGGCAGCCTGCACACCACTGTCCGAGGCGACTCGTCCCGCTGCCGTGCGAGGCCGACCGCCCGGCACGCCAGCTCGCTCACGCCGAACGACAGGGTTGCGGGTGACACCCGCGATACGGGGCCCGTCCACGCGGTCCTGCTCGTCCTCGGCGCGCGCCGGCACATGGGACGAACAGGCTGTTCCCCTGCCGCTCTCAACGTAGAGTTGAAGCTCGGCGGCAGAAGGGGGACGAGACGGTGAGGCGCTTCGAGAGACTCGAACAGCTGCGGCGCCTCGACCCCGAGAGGGACGCCCTGGAGGTCTACCGGCTCAGCGTCGCCTACGAGTTCCCCTGGGACTACACCCGCGCCCTGGAGCTGGCTCTCTACCGTACCTACGCGGTCCCCGGCATCGGCCGACTGCTCGCCGAGACCGCGGAGCTCACGGACCGCACGCAGAAGCGGTACGACGACACCGCGCTGCTCCTCGACGCGGTCGTCGAGCACGGCTTCGACACCGACGAGGGCCGCACCGCGATCCGCCGCATCAACCAGATGCATCGCAGTTATGACATCGGCAATGACGACATGCGGTACGTGCTCTGCACCTTCGTGGTGATGCCCAAGCGGTGGATCGACGCCTACGGATGGCGCAGGCTGTCCCGGCACGAGACGATCGCTTCCGCGGTGCACTACCGCACCCTGGGGCGGCACATGGGCATCCGGGACGTCCCGGGGACGTACGAGGAGTTCGAGGCGTGCCTCGACGCCTACGAGGAGGCCCACTTCGCATGGGACCCGGCTGCCCGTCGCGTGTCCGACGCGACCCTCGCCCTGATGGCCTCCTGGTATCCGCGCCCGCTCGCACCCCTCCTGCGCCGAACGACGCTCTCCCTTCTCGACGACGCGCTCCTGAAGGCGTTTAGGTACGAGCCGCCGAGCGCCACCACAGGCGCGCTGGTGCGCCGCGCGGTCCGGGCCCGTGGCCGTCTCGTCCGCCTCATGCCCCCGCGCCGAGCTCCGCACCACGCCCGGCAGAACTGGGAGATCAAGGGGTATCCGAACGGCTACCGCATCGCCGACCTGGGTACCCGTCCGGTCCCCGGCGTCAGGGGCTGCCCCGTCCGGCCGGGGCGGAGTTCAGCGACCGATCCCGGCGAGTGAGCCGAGCGTCGTCCGCAGCCACTCCAGCTCAGCCCGGCTCGTGGCGCGCGCGATGGTGAGGATGCCACGCCGGAAGGGATCGTCGAGTTCCTCGGCGCGCAGTGGCCGCTCGCCCTCGTAGAAGAAGCTCGCGGGCTCCTCCAGGAAGGCGAGCCGGCGGCGCAGGACGGTCGCCTGTGCCGCCGGATCCTCCAGGTGCCTGAGGAAGGCGAGCACCGTGAACCAGCGGTTCTCGTCGGTGATGTCGCGCTGCGCCGGCTCCGCTAGCCGGCGGCGCAGCTGCCGCTTGCCTTCCTCCGTGAGCGTCAGAACGTGCCGTGGTGCCGCGACCGAGCCCGGCTGCGTGGCCCGCGCCAGCAGTCCGGCCTTCTCCAGTCGCTTGATCGCGGGGTACAGAGTGCTCTCCGCGACGGGGCGTACGTGCCCCGTCAAGGCTGTGATGCGTTTGCGCAGCTCATAGCCGTGCAGCGGGGAGTCGTACAGGAAACCGAGGATGGCGAGCTCCAGCATGCCCGCATTCTGCCGCACTGTCGTTGTACCTAGAGTTCGTAATACATCGAGTTCGATGTATTCTCCTGGCTGGGCCATGAGCGCCGACGCCACAAGGGACACGCGAAGGGGAAGCCGATGAGACAGGCCGAGTTCGACGGCGACGGAAATCTGATCCGGTGGACCGAGACGGCCGGCGCGGAACCCGCGCGCGTGTACGTGCACGGACTGGGCGCGGCGTCCACGGTCTACTCCGCGCACATCGCGGCGCGGCCCGAACTGGCGGGCCGGCGCACCCTGTTCGTCGACCTCCCGGGACACGGGATCAGTGACCGCCCCCCAGGGTTCGCCTACACCCTGGAGGACCACGCCGACGCGCTGGCCGCCGCACTGGACGAGGCGCAGGTCGCCGGCGCCGAGCTCGTCGCGCACAGCATGGGCGGGGCAGTGGCCGTCGTGCTCGCCCATCAACGACCCGACCTCGTGTCGCGACTGGTGCTCATCGAGGCCAACCTCGATCCGCATCCGCCGCTCGGCGCCGGCAGCAGCGGCATCGCCGCGTACACGGAGGACGAGTACGTGGACGACGGCGGCCACGCGCGCGTGCTCGAGAAGATCGCTCCCACCTGGGCGGCGACCATGCGGCTGGCCGATCCGCTCGCCCTCCATCGCACGGCCGTGCACCTGGTGCGCGGCACACGCCCCACGATGCGCCGCATGCTCGAGGCCCTGACGGTGGATCGCGTCTACCTTCAGGGCGAGTTGAGCGGTGAACTCGAGGACAGGGAGGGCCTGGAGGCCACCGGGGTCCGCGTGGTGACCGTGCCGGGCGCGGGACACAACGTCATGTTCGACAACCCCGATGCTCTGGTGGCCGAGGTGGCGGGACGCCGCTGAGACTCAGCCCTCGCGGACGGACAGGGCGAGGAAACGGGAGTCCTCGTCGACGTACGACGTCATGCGCCAGCCGGAACCGGCCAGCAGCGGGCGGAGCTTGGACTCGGCACGCAGGTCGTCCGGGGTGATTTGCCGGCCCTGGCGGGCCGCGAGGGCGGCCCGGCCGATCGGATGGAACAGCGCGAGCAGGCCGCCGGGCCGCACGACACGCGCCAACTCCCGCAGATTCTCCTCCGGGTGAGGCAGGTGGGAGATCAGACCCGCCCCGAACACCGCATCGAGGGACCCCGAACGCAGGGGAAGCGCGGTCACGTCGGTGAGCAGCAGCCGCCCGTCGCGGTTCCGTCCGGCCCGTATGGCGGCCTCCAGCATCGCAGGGGTCAGGTCGGCTCCCAGGACCACCCCCGAAGGGCCCACGGCCGCACGCAGGGGTGTAAGGGCCCGGCCCGTGCCGCAGCCCGCGTCGAGCACGCGATCACCCTCGCGCAGGCCGAGTGCGGCGACCGCTGCGGCGTATGCCGGGCCGTCGTCGGGGAACCGCGTGTCCCAGTGGGCTGCGCGCGCGGTGAAGAACTCCTGGACGTGTGTGTGGTCGTTGCTCATGTTCTGCATGATCCCTCACCTTCGCGGCGGCCGCCGCTGCGCACATGTTCGCGCGTGACGCGCACCGTGGGCGCGGACCCGAGCCGAGTCGTGGGCCCCTTCGTACATCCGACGGACGATAGCCGGTCACCTCGCTCTCGTGGCGGTCTGGGCCGCCGGATGCAACCGGACGTCGCCATGATGCCGACTTGCAGGGATGTACGTGCGCCGACCTGCCGTCGGCACCGTTCCCGTGGTGCTGTGCGACGCCAGGGACCGCGGCCTCGGGACGGAGGTGCCGGCCCGTCTCGTCGAGTGCACCGTGCGGATGCACACCGCCCGGCGCTCCAGTCGGCGGGATGACGCCGCTAGCGGGATGACGCCGTTAGTCGGCGACGGCCGCGTATGCGAGGACCTTCTCGACCCGCACCCGGACGAGGAGCTCCTCCGGGACGCCGTTGCCGAAGCCGAACTCCTCGGCCCGCTCCGCGCCCATGTACCGGACGCCGAGCCGGGTCGCCCAGTACCGGACCTCGTCGAGACCTCGTTCGAGATCCTCCGACAGCCCGGCCCGGTCCTGCAGCACGACGAAGCCGTACGGGGGGCGGTCGTCGTCCACACACAGGGCGACCCGGCCGTCCCTGGCCAGGTTTCGTCCCTTCACGCTCTGCCTGCCGGTGGTGAAGAGCATGTCGTCGCCATCCAGCAGAAACCAGACCGGCGTCACATGCGGGTTGTCGTCGGCACGCACGGTGGAGGGTTTCCCGGTGAGGGAGCCGTGAGAGACGAAGGCCCGCCACTCCCCGTCGGTCATCTTCTGAGCCATGTACCCATCCTGCTTGCCGGGACGGCGGCTGTGGTGAAGGCTGGCTGATCGGAACCTCCGGCCAGGGGGGGAGCGACATCACGGGGAGAACGGACCATGGCGCAGAACACGGAACTCGGCTGGCTGCTGGACGATCTGACCGAGCGTGTGGAGGACATACGCCACGCGCTGGTGCTGTCCAACGACGGACTGGTGACCGGCACGAGCACCGGTCTGCGGCGCGAGGACGCCGAGCATCTCGCCGCGGTCTCGTCCGGGCTGTACAGCCTGGCCAAGGGGTCGGGCCGTCACTTCGGCGCAGGACGGGTGCGTCAGACGATGATCGAGTTCGATGACGCGATCCTGTTCGTCACCGCGGCCGGCCCCGGCAGCTGTCTGTGTGTGCTCAGCGCCGCCGAGGCGGACATCGGCCAGATCGCGTACGAGATGACGCTGCTGGTGAACCGGGTCGGGGAGCACCTCGCCGTGGACGCGCGGCAGCGGGAGCACACTGCGAACGGGGACCTCTGACCCGCTCGGGCCCGGGACGCCCGTGCGACTCCGGCCGCGGGGGCACTCGCCGACCGAGACCCCGGACTTTTACATCACATACCCGGAGACCAGCGGCCTGACCTGCTGAAACGGTGCGGGAGTGGAGTTATCCACAGGGCCGCTCCGGGATCGGGCGATCCGGCTACGGTTCTTTCCCAGACGGGCGCACACGGCGCTCGCACACAGCCCACGGGGGAGAACCGCCATGTCCGGACAGACGATCACGTCCACCACCGCTGAAGCCGTCGGCACCGGCGCGGGTTCCGTGTCGCGGCGGCCGTCGCCGGCGCTGCGCGGCGCCGCACGGGAACTGGACCGGGAACACGGCGATCCCGGTGGCACCACTGTCCACGGGACCGCGGCCGTACGCCGCAGCGCCGCGCCGCACAGGGCCACGGCCGACCGCGAGACCATGAGGGGCGCCGGTACCACGCCTGCCCGTGAGGAGGCGCGTGCC
Source organism: Streptomyces caeni (assembly GCF_042678285.1). Classification (NCBI taxonomy): domain Bacteria; kingdom Bacillati; phylum Actinomycetota; class Actinomycetes; order Kitasatosporales; family Streptomycetaceae; genus Streptomyces; species Streptomyces caeni. The sequence goes on along the minus strand of NZ_JBHUDX010000013.1, from coordinate 96,453 downwards.
CCGGACCACTGCTCGCCCGTCATGCCCCGGCCGTCCGGCACCAGCCGATCCGGCCGCGAGGCATGCTCGGGTGGCTGCGCCGCAGAAACCCCTGACCGGCGCTGCCGCGGTCAGGCAGGGCCCGTACCGAGACACAGGTGTCGTCACCGGGCGAGTCTGCGGAACAGGCCCTCCTGGACGACCGAGACGAGCAGGCGTCCCTCGAGGTCGTAGATGCGGCCCCGGGCCAGACCGCGGCCGCCCACCGCGATCGGGGACGCCTGGTCGTACAGGAACCACTCGTCCGCGCGGAACGGCCGATGGAACCACATGGCATGGTCCAGCGACGCCATGTCGAAGCCGCGCGGCCCCCACAGTGGTTCGACGGGGATGCGGACCGCGTCCAGGAGCGTCATGTCGCTCGCGTACGTCAGCGCGCAGGTGTGCACGAGCGGGTCGTCCCCCAGCGGACCGACGGCCCGCATCCACACCGCGCTGCGTGGCTCCGCGTCCTTGACCTCCTCGGCGCTCCAGCGCAGCCGGTCCGCGTAGCGGATGTCGAAGGGCTGGCGCCGGGCCATCCGCTCCAGCGTCTCCGGCAGCGCGCCCAGATGCTCCTGGACCTCCTGCGCCACCGTCGGCAGCGACTCCGGGCCGGGCACCTTGCGGGCCGGCGGCAACTGGTGCTCGAAGCTCCCCTCTTCAGGCCTGTGGAAGGAGGCGGTCAGATTGAAGATCGTGCGGCCCTGTTGCACGGCGGTGACCCGGCGGGTCGTGAAGGACCTCCCGTCACGGATCCGTTCGACCTGGTACACGATGGGCAGGCCCGGGACGCCTGGGCGCAGGAAATACGCGTGCAGGGAGTGCACGGGGCGTTCACCGTCCGTGGTGCGGCCGGCGGCGACCAGTGCCTGGCCGGCCACCTGGCCGCCGAAGACGCGTTGCAGTGACTCCTGCGGGCTGCGGCCACGGAAGATGTTGACCTCGACCTGCTCCAGGTCGAGCAGGTCGACGAGCCTGTCGGCCGGGTTCGTCATGGGCGGGCCTCTCCTGTGTTCACAGCTGGCCGACGTCGGTGACCCGGACCACGGCGCGGCCCTCCGTGTCGGAGGCCACGAGGTCGACCTCGGCGCTGATGCCCCAGTCGTGATCCCCGTTCGGGTCGGCGAAGGTCTGCCGGACACGCCACAGGCCGTTCTCCGGCTCCTGCTCGATCATCAACAGCTTCGGGCCCCGGGCATCGGGTCCGGTGCCCAACTCGTCATACTCGTCCCAGTACTTGTCCATGGCCGCGCCCCATGCCTCGGCGTCCCAGCCGGATTCGGCGTCCATGTCGCCGAGTTCCTCGATCTGGTCGAGGGCGGCGAGTTCCACGCGGCGGAACATGGCATTGCGGACCAGGACGCGGAACGCCCTCGCGTTCGCGGTGACGGGCTTGACCTCGTCGGCCTTCTCCTGCGCCTCCTCGGCCGTCACCTCCTCCGGGTTGGCCAGTTGCTCCCATTCGTCCAGCAGGCTGGAGTCGACCTGGCGCACCATCTCACCGAGCCAGGCGATCAGGTCTTCCAGGTCGTCCGACTTCAGGTCGTCCGGGACGGTGTGGTCGAGGGCCTTGTAGGCGCCGGCAAGGTAACGCAGCACGATGCCCTCCGTGCGAGCCAGCTCGTAGAAGGAGACGAACTCCGTGAACGTCAGGGCCCGTTCGTACATGTCGCGGATCACCGACTTCGGCGACAGCGGGTGGTCGCCGACCCACGGGTGGCTCTTGCGGTAGGTGTTGTACGCCTGGAAGAGCAGTTCCTCCAGCGGCTTGGGGTACGTCACGTCCTGCAGCCGTTCCATGCGCTCCTCGTAGTCGACACCGTCCGCCTTCATCGCGGCCACGGCCTCGCCGCGCGCCTTGTTCTGCTGGGCGGCAAGGATCTGCCTCGGGTCGTCCAGCGTGGACTCGATGACGGAGACCATGTCGAGGGCGTAGGAAGGGGACTCGGGGTCGAGGAGCTCGAACGCGGCCAGTGCGAAGGTCGACAGCGGCTGGTTCAGCGCGAAGTCCTGCTGGAGATCGACCGTGAGGCGCACGATGCGGCCGGTGGAGTCCGGCGCGTCGAGCTTCTCGACGATGCCGCCGTCCAGCAGCGAGCGGTAGATCGCGATGGCGCGCCGGATGTGCCGCAGCTGCTGCTTGCGAGGCTCGTGGTTGTCCTCCAGCAGATGGCGCATCGCCTCGAAGGCGTTGCCCGGCCGGGCGATCACCGACAGCAGCATCGTGTGGGTGACCCGGAAGCGCGAGGTGAGCGGCTCCGGCTCGGAGGCGATCAGCTTCTCGAAGGTGTTCTCCGTCCAGCCGACGAAGCCCTCCGGCGCTTTCTTGCGTACCACCTTGCGGCGCTTCTTCGGGTCGTCGCCGGCCTTGGCGAGCGCCTTCTCGTTCTCGATGACGTGCTCGGGCGCCTGAGCCACGACGAGGCCCGCCGTGTCGAACCCGGCGCGGCCCGCGCGGCCCGCGATCTGGTGGAACTCGCGGGCGCGCAGGGTGCGCACCCGGCTGCCGTCGTACTTGGTCAGCGCCGTGAACAGCACCGTGCGAATGGGGACGTTGACGCCGACGCCGAGGGTGTCCGTGCCGCAGATGACCTTCAGGAGACCGGCCTGGGCCAGCTTCTCCACGAGTCGCCGGTACTTGGGCAGCATGCCGGCGTGATGGACCCCGATGCCGTGACGCACATAGCGGGAGAGGTTGCGGCCGAACTTGGTGGTGAAGCGGAAATTGCCGATCAGCTGCGCGATCTCGTCCTTCTCCTCGCGCGAGCACATGTTGATGCTCATCAGCGCCTGCGCCCGCTCCACGGCCTGCGCCTGGGTGAAGTGGACGATGTAGACGGGGGCCTGCCGGGACTCCAGAAGCTCGGTGAGGGTCTCGGTGAGCGGAGTGAGCCGGTACTCGTACGAGAGCGGCACCGGACGCGTTGCCGAGCGCACCACCGCCGTCGGGCGGCCGGTGCGGCGCGTCAGGTCCTTCTCGAACATCGAGACGTCGCCGAGGGTCGCCGACATCAGGATGAACTGCGCCTGCGGCAGCTCCAGGATCGGGATCTGCCACGCCCAGCCGCGGTCCCCCTCGGCGTAGAAGTGGAACTCGTCCATCACGACCTGGCCCACATCGGCCTGCCTGCCGTCACGCAGCGCGATCGAGGCGAGGACCTCGGCCGTACAGCAGATCACAGGGGCGTCGGCGTTGACGGACGCGTCGCCGGTGAGCATGCCGACGTTCTCCGTGCCGAAGAGCTTGCACAGCTCGAAGAACTTCTCCGAGACGAGGGCCTTGATCGGCGCGGTGTAGAAGGTGACCTCGTCCCGGGCGAGCGCCGCGAAGTGCGCACCCGCGGCGATCATGCTCTTTCCGGATCCCGTGGGAGTCGACACGATCACGTTCGCTCCCGAGACCACCTCGATCAGCGCCTCCTCCTGATGTGGATAGAGGGTGAGACCACGTTCCTGGGCCCACGACTCGAAGGCTTCGTAGAGGGCGTCGGGGTCTGCGGTCGGCGGGAGCTGATCGATGAGGGTCACGTCCCCATCTTGCCTGCCCCGGCACCCGATGGGGGAATCCGCTGCCGATCCGAAGATCACGAGGGCTACGCTGTGGCGCCGACGAAGCGTCAGTGCGCCCGCAACGGGCCGGCGCTGCACAAGGAATGGGGCGGAGAGCGGGATGATGGGACCAGCACACTCACTGTCGGGGGCCGCGGCCTGGCTCGGGGTAGGCGCGGCCGCCGCGGCGGCGGGGCACCCGATGCCCTGGCCGGTCCTCCTCGTCGGCGCTCTCGTCTGCGCGGGTGCCGCGCTGGCCCCGGATCTGGACCACAAGGCGGCCACCATTTCGCGAGCCTTCGGCCCTCTCTCCCGTTGGCTGTGCGAGATCGTCGACAAGCTGTCCTACGCCGTCTACAAGGCGTCCCGGAAGCCCGGCGACCCGCGCCGGTCCGGAGGCCACCGCACGCTGACGCACACGTGGCTGTGGGCGGTGCTGATCGGTGCGGGCACATCCGTGGCCGCCATCGCGGGCGGCCGGTGGGCGGTGCTGGCCATCCTCTTCGTGCACATGGTGCTGGCCATCGAAGGGCTGCTGTGGCGGGCGGCGCGTGGTTCGAGCAGCGATGTGCTGGTGTGGCTGCTGGCCGCGACGAGCGCGTGGATCCTCGCGGGCATCCTCGACAAACCGGGCAACGGCTCGGACTGGCTGTTCACCGCTCCGGGGCAGGAGTACCTGTGGCTCGGCCTTCCGATCGTCCTCGGCGCCCTGGTGCACGACATCGGGGACGCGCTGACGGTGTCCGGCTGCCCGATCCTGTGGCCGATACCGGTGGGCCGCAAGCGCTGGTACCCGTTGGGACCGCCGAAGGCGATGCGGTTCCGGGCGGGCAGCTGGGTCGAGCTGAAGGTGCTGATGCCGGTGTTCATGCTGCTCGGAGGGGTGGGCGGCGCGGCGGCGCTCAACGTCATCTGAGGACGCCGGCCGACGCGGGGCCTGCTGGTTCGCCCCGTCCGGGCCGCGCACCGGGAGATGGGGGCGTCCCCTGGTGTCCCCGGGTGGTGCCGGGCGGGCGTCCTCAGCCCGACAGGGTGTCCTCGTCGACGATGTGCACGGCCGCCTCCTCGGCTGAGGCCGCCGCACCGTCGATGCCCACGTCGGTGGCGATCAAGCCGCTTTCCTCGTCCTCGTGCGCCCCCTCGTCGGGGGCGACAAGCCGGCCGGAGCGGGCGTCGCCCACTTCGTTGTCGAGAGGTTCGCCGTCGCTGTCCGCGCTGTCGCCTATGCCGTCGCCGTACGGGACCGTGATGTCAGGGACCTCCTCGGCGAGCCGCTCGTCCAGGGTCTCGCCGCGCTGCCTCTCGGCCGCGGTCACGCCCGTGTGCTCCACCGCCCACGGCCGCTCCGGGGGCGACCATCCGCGGTCGAGCGGGTTGCTGACTCCGTCGGTGTCCAGGGTGTCCTCGGCGTCGAGCAGCCCCGCGTCGTCCTGCACCTCGGATCCGTCGGGCTGGTAGACGTCGTCTCCCCATCCGTCGGTGCTGTCCACGGGTACCTCCAGGTGGTGCGGCGGAACCGGAAGCCGCCGTGCCAGACGGCGGACGTGGGGGCACCGCCCGGCGCGGACCGCGCCCTCCCGGACCGGATGGTTCCGGCACTCCCCCCGCGCCGGTTCCACATCCAGCCTTCCACCCCCCTTCGTCCCCGCGCAACGGCAGCGGCGACATGGGCGCCGGGCAGTGGAAGCAGGCCGGAACCGGCGGCCGAGCCGCGCAGGTCCGCCCCGGCGCGAGGCCGACGTCAGCCGTGCCAGGACCGCCACAGCGCGGCGTACGCCCCGTCCGCGGCGACCAGCTCGTCATGGCTGCCCAGCTCGCTGATCCGCCCGTTCTCGACGACGGCGATGACGTCGGCGTCTTGGGCGGTGTGCAGCCGGTGGGCGATCGCGACGACCGTGCGGCCGTCCAGGACACGGGCCAAGGAACGTTCCAGATGGCGGGCCGCGCGTGGGTCGAGGAGCGAGGTGGCCTCGTCGAGGACCAGCGTGTGCGGATCGGCGAGCACCAGCCGGGCCAGCGCGATCTGCTGCGCCTGCGCCGGGGTGAGCGCCAGACCGCCGGAGCCGACCTCGGTGTCCAGACCGTCGTCCAGTGCCCGCGCCCAGCCGCCCGCGCCGACCGCGTTCAGCGCCGCCCACAGCTCGACGTCGACGGCCTCCGCGGAGGTTCCCACCGCCCCGCTCGTGTGAAGACGCGAGTGGGGGAGGGCCAGCAGCAGGTTGTCGCGCAGGGAGCCGACGAACACATGGTGCTCCTGGTTGACCAGGGCCACGTGTGCGCGCACCCGCTCGGCGGGCATCCGGGAAAGCTCCGCGCCGCCGAGGGTGATCCGGCCGGCCCGCGGCGCGTAGATCCCGGCGAGCAGCCGGCCCAGGGTGGACTTGCCCGCGCCGGAGGGTCCGACCAGGGCGAGCCGGGTCCCGGGCGCCACCTCCAGGGAGACCTCGCGCAGCACGTCGACGCCCTCGCGGTAACCGAAGAGCACCTCGTCGGCCTCTACGTCGCGTCCCTCGGGGGCCAGTGACGTGTCGCCCGCGTCCGGCTCGATGTCGCGGACCCCGACCAGCCGGGCCAGCGACACCTGGGCGACCTGCAGCTCGTCGTACCAGCGAAGGATCAGGCCCACCGGCTCGACGAGCATCTGCGCGATGAGCGCGCCCGTCGTCAGTTGGCCGACGCCGATCCAGCCCTGCAGGACGAACACCCCGCCGATCATCAGGACCGAGGACAGCACCATGGTGTGGGTGAGGTTGATGACCGGGAAGAGCACAGACCGCAGCCACAGCGTGTACCGCTCCCATGCGGTCCACTCCCTGATCCGCCGGTCGGACAGCTCGATGCGCCGATGTCCGAGGCGGTGGGCCTCGACGGTGCGCCCCGCGTCGACGGTCTCGGCGAGGACGGCGGCCACGGCCGCGTACCCCGCGGCCTCGGAGCGGTAGGCCGACGGCGCCCGCCTGAAGTACCAGCGGCATCCGATCACCAGCAGGGGCACCGCGACGAGCACGGCGGGAGCGAGCGGAGGGGCGGTGACGGCCAGGCCGCCGAGCAGCAGCAGCGCCCACACCACGCCGATGGCCAGTTGTGGCACGGCCTCGCGCATGGCGTCGGCGAGCCGGTCGATGTCGGTGGTGATCCGGGACAGCAGATCACCGGTCCCGGCCCGCTCCAGGACCCCCGGCGGCAGCCCCACCGACCGTACGAGGAAGTCCTCCCGGAGATCGGCCAGCATACGCTCGCCGAGCACGGCACCGCGCAGCCGCACCAGTCGCACGAACACGGCCTGGACGACGAGCGCCAGGACGAACAGCGCGACGGTGGAGCCGAGACGGAGGTCCCCCGCCCCGGCGGACACACGCTCCACCAGCCCGCCCAGCAGGTACGGGCCCACCATCGAGGCGACGACGGAGACCGTGTTCACGACGATGAGCAGGACGAAGGACCGGCGGTGCCGGCGGAACAGCTCGGCCACATAGGCGCGTACGGTCGCGGGGGCGCCGACGGGCAGGGTGTCCGCCGCCGTCGGTGCCGCCGGGTCGTACGCCGGTGGCGCCACGCCGATCATGCGCTCTCCTCGATCTCTTCCAGTTCGGCCGAAACGCCGCTGTGGCGGGCGGCCTCGTCGTCGGTCTCGCGGGTCACGACCGCGCGGTAACGGGGCTCGGCGTGCAGCAGTTCGCGGTGCAGGCCGACCGCCGCCACCTCGCCCTCGTGCACCAGCACGACCCGGTCCGCGCGGTCCAGGAGCAGCGGGGACGAGGTGAACACGACCGTCGTGCGGCCCGCCCGCAGCCGGCGCAGTTCCTCGGCGATCCGCGCCTCCGTGTGCGAGTCGACGGCGGAGGTCGGTTCGTCGAGGACCAGCACCTGCGGGTCCGTGATCAGCGACCGGGCCAGGGCGAGCCGCTGGCGCTGCCCCCCGGACAGGGACCGTCCGCGCTCGGTGATCCGTGCGTCCATCGGGCTCTCGCCGGCCCGCGACGCCTGCGTGAGCGCGTCCAGGACGTCGTCGCACTGCGCGGCGGCCAGGGCATCCCCGGCGCTGACGGCGTCCGAGGCGGGCACGTCCAGGAGCTCCCTCAGCGAGCCGGACAGCAGCACCGGGTCCTTGTCCTGGACGAGGACCGCCGTACGCGCGGAATCCAGCGGCAGTTCGTCCAGTGGGACGCCGCCCAGGAGCACCGAGGTGCCCTCCTCGACGGGATGGCCGCCCAGCCGTTCGGCCAGCACGCCGGCCGCGTCCGGGTTGCCGCAGACCACGGCGGTGAGCCTCCCGGCGGGCGCGAGCAGCCCGGTCCGGGGGTCGTACAGGTCACCGACCGGGACGCATGCCTCGCGGGAGCCTGCAAAGTCCGTGGCGCGCTCCAGCGACAGCACCCGGGCCGCGCGCCGGGCGGACGGCCGCGAGAAGGAGTACGCCATGGCGATCTCCTGGAAGTGCTGCAGCGGATAGGTGAGCAGCATGACCGCGCTGTACACCGTGACCAGTTCACCGATCGCGATCCGGCCCTCGCGGGCCAGCTGCACCCCGCGCCAGACCACCGTGATCATCAGCAGGCCCGGCAGCAGCACCTGCACCGCCGAGATCAGCGACCACATCCGGGCACTGCGCACGGCCGCCGTACGCACCTCCTGCGAGGCCCGGCGGTAGCGGTCCAGGAACAGTTCCTCGCCGCCGATACCGCGCAGCACCCTGAGCCCCGCCACGGTGTCCGAAGCCAGTTCGGTGGCCCGGCCCGCCTTCTCGCGCTGGATGTCGGCGCGCCGGGTCGCCCGGGGCAGCAGCGGTAGCACGGCGAGCACCAGTACCGGCACGCCCACGGCCACGACGACGCCGAGCGCGGGCTGGTAGACGACGAGACCGGCACAGACGGCGACGACGGTGACCGCGGCCGCGCCGAAGCGTGAGACGGCCTCCACGAACCAGCCGATCTTCTCGACGTCGCCGGTGGAGACCGCGACCACCTCACCGGCCGCGACCCGTCGGGTCAGGGCGGAGCCGAGATGGGCCGTCCGGCGGGCCAGGAGCTGCTGCACCCGCGCGGCCGCCGTGATCCAGTTGGTGACCGCGGTGCGGTGCAGCATGGTGTCGCCCAGCGCGATGCCGGCTCCGCACACCAGGAGCAGCCCACCCGTCAGAGCGAGCCGCGCGCCCGAGCGGTCGACGACGGCCTGGACGGCCAGGCCCACACAGAACGGCAGCCCGCAGACGGACAGGAAGTGCAGCAGCCCCCATGCGAGGGATCTGGCCTGTCCGCCCAGCTGATTACGGCCGAGCCACCACAGAAACCGGGGACCTGAGCGCGCGTCCGGCACACCCGGGTCGGGATACGGAAGGTCGTGAATCTGCATGACGTCCCAGGGGCTCGTGTCAGGGGTGGATTCCGGGCGTGCGGCGCGGGCGGCGGTGCGCGCCAACGTCCGCGGGGACCCGCAACAAACCGTGAAAGGTTCGCGTCGGAGTGTGGTCGGAGGCAAACGGTTTTCCGACCGGGCGGCGGGATCCGGCTCCCGGCACGACGCCGTCATGGGGGCGTGTGCAGGCGAGCGGTGAAATCGGAGTACGGCCGTTCGGGCGACAGCGGGCACCGCACAAGGCGGGCGCCGTCCGGTCGTGGTGAGGTCGGCCGCGCGGCACAGGGGGCGCAGCAGGCGTGGGCCCGGGGAGCCGGGGCGTCCACACCGCTCGACGTCAGCAGCGGTGCCCGGGTCCCGGAGCGGCAGGCGCGTCGCCGCCGTCGATCAAGGTGTCGAGCAGCCCGCCGAACACCTGGCGCTGCTCATCGGTCAAAGGGGCGAGGATCTCCTCCGCGGCGGACCTGCGCGCACCGCGCAGCTCGCGCAGCGCCTTTCGGCCGTTGTCGGTGAGCTCGATCCGGATCACCCGCCGGTTGGTGGGATCGGGCATCCGGCGCACCTTGCCGCTCCGCTCCAGGCCGTCGACCAGCGTGGTCACCGCGCGCGGCACCACCTCCAGGCGCTCCGCGAGATCCGCCATGCGGGGCGGAGAGCCGAAGTGCGCGAGGGTGCGCAGCAGCCGGGACTGGGCGGGTGTGATGCCCAGGTCGCTTCGCTCCAGGTGGCGCTTCTGGATGCGGTGGACCCGGCGGGTGAGCCGCAGCAACTGCTCCGCGAGCAGGCCGTCGGGATCGGGGGCGGTCATGCGGGAACCATATCAGGACCTCATTCATTGTGAGCATAGGTAACAATGAGCTAGGATCCGTGAATCGTCGGTCCGTCGCCTCGCCGCTGCCGGCGTGCCGTCCGCAGCGCCGCCCGACCCCGGGCAGCCGCTGCCCCACCCCCGTAGGAGCCCATGCACCCCGACCGATCCACCACGTGGACCCCTTCCCCCGGCGGCTCGCCGGAGCAGCCGCGGCAGGTGCGCCGCATCCTGAAGCTCTTCAAGCCGTACGGCGGCCGCCTCGCGATCGTCGGGCTGCTGGTCGGCGCATCCTCGCTGGTCTCCGTCGCCACGCCCTTCCTGCTGAAGGAGATCCTGGACGTCGCGATCCCACAGGGCCGCACCGGTCTGCTGAGCCTGCTCGCGCTCGGCATGATCCTGAGCGCCGTGGTCACGAGCGTCTTCGGTGTGCTGCAGACCCTGATCTCCACGACGGTCGGCCAGCGCGTCATGCACGACCTGCGCACCGCTGTCTACGGCCGGCTCCAGCGCATGTCGCTCGCCTTCTTCACCCGCACCCGGACGGGTGAGGTCCAGTCCCGCATCGCCAACGACATCGGAGGCATGCAGGCGACGGTCACCTCCACCGTCACCTCCCTGGTCTCCAATCTCACCAGCGTGGTCGCCACCGTCGTCGCGATGGTGGCCCTCGACTGGCGGCTCACCGTCGTCTCACTGCTCCTGCTGCCGTTGTTCGTCTGGATCAGCCGCCGCGTCGGCAACGAACGCAAGAAGATCGCCACCGAGCGTCAGAAGCAGATGGCCGCGATGGCCGCCACGGTCACCGAGTCGCTCTCCGTCAGCGGCATCCTTCTCGGGCGCACGATGGGCCGCGCCGACTCGCTCACACGGTCCTTCGAGAAGGAGTCCGAGAGCCTTGTCGGTCTTGAGGTGAAGTCCAACATGGCGGGCCGCTGGCGCATGGCCGTCATCACGATCGTCATGGCCGCCATGCCCGCGGTCATCTACTGGACCGCGGGCATGGCGCTCCAGCTCGGTGGACCGTCCATCTCGATCGGCACGCTCGTCGCGTTCGTCTCGCTGCAGCAGGGTCTTTTCCGGCCGACCGTCAGCCTGTTGTCCACCGGGGTGCAGCTCCAGACCTCGCTCGCACTCTTCCAGCGCATCTTCGAGTACCTCGACCTGCCCATCGACATCACCGAACCCGATGATCCGGTCCGGCTGGACCGGATCAAGGGGGAGATCCGTTTCGAGGACGTCGAGTTCCACTACGACGACAAGAGCGGTTCCATCCTCCAGGGCATCGACATCACCGTGCCCGCGGGCGGCAGCCTCGCCGTGGTCGGCCCGACCGGCGCCGGGAAGTCCACCCTCGGCCATCTCGTGCCACGGCTGTACGACGTGACCGGCGGGCGCGTCACCCTCGACGGCGTCGACGTGCGCGACCTGGACTTCGACACGCTCGCCCGCGCGGTCGGCGTCGTCTCCCAGGAGACGTATCTCTTCCACGCCTCCGTCGCCGACAACTTGCGTTTCGCCAAGCCGGACGCCACCGACGAGGAGCTGTACACGGCGGCGAAGGCGGCACAGATCCACGACCACATCGCCTCGCTGCCGGACGGCTACGACACGGTGGTCGGCGAGCGAGGGCACCGTTTCTCGGGCGGCGAGAAGCAGCGGCTCGCGATCGCCCGCACCATCCTGCGCGACCCGCCGGTCCTCATCCTCGACGAGGCGACCAGCGCACTCGACACGCGGACGGAGCACGCGGTCCAGGAGGCCATCGACGCGCTGTCGGCCAACCGCACGACGCTCACCATCGCCCACCGGCTGTCCACCGTCCGGGGCGCCGACCAGATCGTCGTCCTCGACTCGGGGCGCACGGTCGAACGGGGCACGCACGAGGAGCTGCTGGAATCGGACGGACGGTACGCGGCCCTGGTCCGCCGGGACGCCCGACTGGAGTCGACCAGATGACGATATGCCGTATTTATGTCCGCCGGGGGATTACCGTGCCCGCATGCAGGCGAACACACCGCCACGGAGGCGCAGGCGACTGACGCGCCGGGGGCTGGTCGCCGTCGTCGTGATCGGAACCATGGCCATGGCCACCGCGGTGGTGGTGCTGATCCTGCGCGGTGAGCACAAGCCCCGTGCCTCCCTCGTGATCCCGGAGGGCTGGCGCGCCGGGCAGGTCTACGCGGCCGTCGACAGGGCCCTTGGGCTGCCGCCGGGTGCCACGAAGAAGTCCCTGGCCAAGGCCCGTCTCAGGTTGCCGCGCGACGCGCGCGGCAACCCCGAGGGCTACCTCTTCCCGGCGACCTATCCGGTGGACGGGACATCGACTCCCCAGTCTCTGCTGCGGTACATGGTGGACACCGCGAACAAGCGGCTCGGGCTCCGTGCGATCGCCGCGGGCCCCCAGCGCCGGGCGATGAGCCTCCATCAGGCCGTCACCGTCGCGAGCATCGTGCAGTCCGAGGCGGCGACCGAGGCGGACATGGGCAAGGTGGCCCGTGTGATCTTCAACCGTCTGGAGCGCGGCATGCCGCTGCAGATGGACTCCACCCTCAACTACGCGATGAACCGCTTCACCCTGACCACCACGAGGGACGACACGGAGATCGACAGCCCCTACAACTCCTACCGGCACAGGGGCCTGCCGCCGACCCCGATCGCCAATCCCGGTGAGGACGCGATGCGTGCCGCACTCAACCCGACACCGGGCGACTGGCTGTACTTCGTCACTGTGAAGCCGGGCGACACGCGGTTCACAGCGAGCTACGACGAGCAGCAGCGCAACGTCGCCGAGTTCAACCGGCTGCGCGGCGGCCCCGCATCCCCCTGAGCGGAGGGGACCGGCGTACGACTCGGACGTCCGAACGGGCCGTCGGCACCGCCACGCCTCATGCCGCGGCGGCAGGGTCCCCCGCCAGCAGCCGCCTGATGTCCCGTACGGCCGCGCGGCCCGCCCGGTTGGCGCCGATCGTGCTGGCCGACGGGCCGTACCCGACCAGATGGATCCGCGGATCGGACACCACCCGTGTTCCCTCGACCCGGATGCCGCCGCCCGGCGTGCGCAACCGCAGAGGCGCGAGATGGCCGATCGCGGCGCGGAAGCCGGTCGCCCACAGGATCACATCCGCGTCCACATGCCGTCCGCCGAACCACTCCACGCCATCGGGCACGATCCGGTCGAACATCGGCTGCCGGTCCAGGACCCCGTCCGCGATCGCCCGCCGGACAGCGTCGCTCAGCGGCAGTCCGGTCACCGACACCACGCTCCGCGGCGGCAGGCCCTGCCGCACCCGCTCCTCCACGAGCGCCACGGCCGCCCGCCCCGCCTCCTCGGTGAACGGACCCTCACGGAACACCGGCGGACGCCGGGTCACCCATGTGGTCGCGGCGGCGTACGGGGCGATCTCCATCAGGTTCTGGGTGCCGGACGCGCCGCCACCGACGACGACCACTCGCTGTCCGGCGAAAGCGTCGGGACCCGGGTACCGGGCCGTGTGCAGCTGCCGCCCCCGGAAGGTCTCCTGTCCGGGGTACCGCGGCCAGAACGGCCGGTCCCAGGTGCCCGTGGCGTTGATCAGCGCCCGCGTCGACCACGTCCCGGCGGTCGTCTCCACGAGCAGCCGCCCGCCGGTGCCCTCGCGCACGGCGCGGACGTCGACCGGCCGCCGTACCCGCAGGCCGAAGGCGCGCTCGTACGCGTCGAAGTACTCGGCGAGGACCTCGGACGACGGCCGTGCCGGATCGGCGTTCGCCAGTTCCATGCCCGGCAGCGCGTACATCCCGTGCACCCTGCCGTACGTCAGAGAGGGCCAGCGGAACTGCCAGGCACCGCCCGGACCGGGGGAGCGGTCCAGCACCACGAAGTCGTGGTCCGGCGTGAATCCGGTGCGTCGCAGGTGGTAGGCACTGGACAGCCCGGCCTGACCGGCACCTATGACGACCACGCCGACGTCGCGCACTCCGGTGGTGTTCATGTCTCCGGCAACCGTGCCGCGGTCGCGGATCTTCCCCGGCGGCCGGCGCCCGCTCGTACGACCGGAGCGAACACCCCCACGCCGGGAGGGCCGACGCGCCACGCCGGCGGGCCGGACGGGCCATCGGCCGGTGGGGAGACGGACGCATGGGCCAGGATGGAGGCATGCCCGATGCCTTCAGCACCCGCGTTGTCCATGTCGCCTCCGGATCCTCGGAGACGGTCGTCGACCTGACCCGTGACTGTGCGGCGTTCGTCCGGGAGGCGGCCGACGGCCGTGACGGCCTTCTGAACGTCTTCGTGCCGCACGCCACGGCCGGCGTGGCGATCATCGAGACGGGTTCCGGCAGCGACGACGACCTCCTCGCGACGCTCCACACGCTGCTCCCGGCGGACGGCCGGTGGCAGCACCGCCATGGAAGCCCGGGCCATGGCCGCGACCACGTTCTCCCGGCCCTCGTTCCGCCGCACGCGACGCTGCCGGTCATCGGCGGCCGACTGGAGCTGGGGACATGGCAGTCTGTGTGCCTGGTGGACACGAACCGGGACAATCCCGACCGTCAGGTCCGTCTGTCGTTCCTCGGATAGTCCACCGCCGGCCGTCCGAGAGGGGAGGGAGCCGGCTTCAGGCCGGCTTGTGCCACACGGAGATGTGTTTCGCGGAGTCCTGGGTGAACGGTGACCCGTCCCAGTCCGCGACGCGCCGTTCCAGCCGGAGCCCCGCGATCCGCGCCATCAGGTCGAGCTCCGCCGGCCAGGCGTACCGGTGCCGGGACGCGCCGCGGCGGTAGCGGCCGTCGTCGCCGTCGCGGGTGAGGTGGTGCGAGACGAGCATCTGCTCGACCAGGTCGAAGGTGTCGAAGCCGAGATGCCGCTCGGAGACGTCGAACGGCACCGCGACCTGCCCGGGCGGCAGGAACCGCAGCGGCGGCACGTTCAGTTCGACGACGAAGCGACCGCCGGACTTCAGATGACGCGCGGCGTTGCGGAAGCACTCGACCTGCTCTTCCTGGGTGAGCAGGTTGGTGATGGTGTTGTAGACGAGGTAGACCAGGGTGAACTCACCCGGTACGGCGGTCGTGGCCATGTCCCCGATGACGACCGGCAGCGTGTCCTCGTCGACCTTGCGCCGCAGGACCGCCGCCATGTGCTCGGACAGTTCGATGCCCGCCACCGGCACGCCGTGTTCCCGGAGCGGGACGCCCACCCTTCCGGTTCCGATGGCGAACTCCAGTGCCCGGCCGTCGCCGGCGAGTTCGGCGAGGAAGTCGACCGTCGGCCCGAGAACGGCGGCCGAGGACATCTCGGTCTCCTCGGCGTCGTAGCGGTCGGCGGTCGCGCGGGTCCACAGCTCACTGCTCGTCATGGGCGCCCACTGTGCCGGGTGCCGAGGGGCGCTGTCGACGCAATTGCCGTTCACCGCCTCCGGGTACGATCCGGTCCCCGCGCTGGAACGTCCCCGGGTGCGCGAGGCGCCGGTCCCATCTCGGACGCGCGCCGCTCGCCGGCGACCGGCGCGCGTCCGCCCGGCGGTGCTCAGCGCCCGGGTGCCCCCGCGCGCAGTCCGTCCATGACGAGGTCCAGGAGCCGGGTGACGCGCGGCCGCCAGTCGCTGCGGGGATCGAGCTGCCACAGGCCGGCGATGGCGAGGATGAAGTCGTCCGCGGTGACGCCCGGGCGTATGGTGCCGGCCTCCTCGTTGGCGCGGAGCAGGAGTTCGGCCGCGGCGGTCACCGGCGCGTGCCCCGGCTTCGCCTGGGCTCCCGGCGCACCGGTGGCCAGCCGGATCGCATCCGCCAGGCCGGCCTTCGCCATGGCGAACTCGGCGAGGCGGTCCATCCACTCGCGCAGGGCCCGGTCGGGCTCCAGGCAGGCCAGCAGCTGGGCCGCGCTGTCGGCGACCTGCTGCATCTCGTGGCGGTAGATCTCGAGCACGAGCGACTCGCGGCTGGGGAAGTTGCGGTAGAACGTGCCCTGCCCGACGCCCGCCTTCTTGGCGATCACGCTCAGTGGCACGTCCGCGCACTGTGTCAGCTCGGTCAGCGCCACTGCAAGGATCCGCTCGCGGTTTCGCTGCGCATCCGAGCGCAAGGGCGTGCCCTTCTTCTGCTGCACTCGTCCTCCCTCCGGGCTCCCTGGCCGAGCCCGTTCTTGCTAACCGGACAGTTGTCCGTTAGGTTTCTCGATAGCGGACAGCTGTCCGGTTAGGTCCACCATAAGGGCGGACGCGGCCGGAGTGGGCAGCTGGTGGCCGCCACCGTCGGCGTCCCTATCCCCGCATCCTGCATGTCTTCGACGCACCATCGCTACGTACAGCGCCATTTCCTTGTCTCCTGACCCGTCCGCCGGCCGGACCGTCCCCGCGACGTGTCCGGATACGTGAAAGAAGGCTGATCATGGCCCCATCGACGTCCAGCGCCATCACCCTGAACATCAACGGCGAGAAGTACACGCTGTCCGTCGACCACCGCACCACCCTGCTCGACGCCCTGCGCGAGCGACTCGATCTGACCGGTAGCAAGAAGGGCTGTGACCAGGGGCAGTGCGGTGCCTGCACCGTCCTGCTCGACGGACGCCGGGCCGTGTCCTGCCTGCAGTTCGCCGTGGCGGCCGAGGGACGCGAGATCACCACCATCGAGGGTGTGGCCGAGGGCGACCGGCTGCATCCGGTTCAGCAGGCGTTCCTCGACCTCGACGGTTACCAGTGCGGCTACTGCACGCCGGGGCAGATCTGCTCGGCCGTCGCGGTGATCGGGGAACACGCGGCGGGCTGGCCGAGCGCCGTCACCGACGACGTCCGGCCCGAGGCGGGGCCACCACCGCTGACCGCCGATGAGATCCGTGAGCGGATGAGCGGCAACCTGTGCCGCTGCGGCGCATACGTGTCGATCGTCCAGGCGATCGAGCGGGCGGCCGCGACGGCGTCGGAGACCGAGGAGGCCGTGGCATGAGGGAGTTCGACTACCGCAGGGCGTCCGACGTCGCCGGCGCGGTCGCGCTGCTGGGCGCCGATTCGGACGCACGCTTCCTCGGCGGCGGCACCAACCTCGTCGACCTGATGAAGAGCGGCGTGGAGCGGCCCGCCCGGCTCATCGACGTGCGCGAACTTCCCCTGGGACGGATCGAGCCGACACCGGACGGCGGGCTGCGCATCGGCGCGACCGTCACCAACAGCGATCTCGCCGCCCACCCCGATGTGCGCCGCCGCTACCCGGCGCTGACTCAGGCCGTGCTGGCCGGCGCCTCCGGGCAACTGCGCAACATGGCAACGGTCGGCGGGAACCTCCTCCAGCGCACCCGCTGCGGCTACTTCAGCGACGTGACCCAGCCGTGCAACAGGCGTGTCCCCGGCAGCGGTTGTCCCGCCGTCGAGGGCGAGCACCACAACCACGCGATCCTGGGCGCCTCCGCCCACTGCGTGGCCGTCCACCCCTCGGACATGGGCGTGGCGCTGACGGCCTTCGACGCCGTCGTCTCGTACGAAACGGCCGACGGTCCGGGCGAGTTGCCGCTCGCCGAGTTCTACCTGCCCGTGGGCGACACCCCGCACCTGGAGACCGCCCTTCCCGCCGGGGCGCTGATCACCGGCGTCGCCCTGCCGCCCGCCCCGGTCGCGGCCCGCTCGCGCTACCGGAAGGTGCGCGAACGCGCCTCGTACGCCTTCGCGATCGGCTCGCTCGCCGCCGCGCTGGACGTCCGGGACGGCGTCGTACGCGATGTGCGCCTGGCCCTCGGGGCGGTCGCGTCGCGGCCGTGGCGGGCCCGTACGGCCGAACGGATGCTGACCGGGGCACCGGCCGACGGCGAGACCTTCGCCGCCGCGGCGGACGCCGAACTGGCGGCGGCCAGGCCGCTGCCCCACAACGGATACAAGGTGACACTCATGCGCAACCTCATGGTGGCCGTGCTGACCGAACTCGCCGAGGAGGCCGCCCGATGACCACGGCCACGACCGGTACCGGAACGGCGAGGGGCTCGGTGGGCACCTCGCACACCCGTGTGGAGGGCCGCGACAAGGTCACCGGAGCGGCCCGCTACGCGGGCGAGGTCCCCTTCGCCGACCTCGCCCACGGCTGGCTGGTGCTCTCCACCGTCGCCCGCGGCCGCATCCGCTCGATGGAGACCGGCACCGTCCTCGGGATGCCCGGGGTGCTCACCGTCCTGCACCATCAGAACGCCCCGCGCGTCGACATCGACCACGTCGGCGTCCTGGGGGTCCGGCCGGACCCGACCGCCGCCCTCTTCCAGCACGACCGGGTGCCGCACATGGGCTGGCCGGTGGCGCTGGTCGTCGCCGAGACGTCCGAGCAGGCCAGGGCGGCCGCTGAAGCGCTCGTGGTGCACTATGACGAGAGGCCGCACGACGTCGCGTTCCCGGCCGCGCACCCGGACGGCTATCCGGCGGACGGATTCATGCCGGCGGTGACGGAGAAGGGCGACCTGGAGTCGGAACTCGCCGCGTCCGCGGTCGTCGTGGACGCGCAGTACACGACGCCGGAAGAGCACCACAGCATGATGGAGCCCCATGCGGCGACGGCCCACTGGGACGGCGGCCGGCTGGACGTCATCGACTCCAACCAGGGCAGCACATGGGTAGCGGACGAGCTCGTGAAGATGTTCTCGCTCGATCCCTCCTCGGTGCGGGTGCGCTCCGAGCACGTCGGCGGCGGCTTCGGCAGCAAGGGGCTGCGCGCGCACCAGGTGGCCGCGGTGATGGCCGCGACCGTGCTCCAGCGTCCGGTCCGGGTCGTCCTGACCCGCCGCCAGATGTTCTCGCTCGCCGGCTACCGCAGCCCCACGACCCAGCGGATCCGGCTCGGAGCCGACACCGACGGGCGGCTGCGCGCGCTGGAGCACAGCTCGTTGAGCCTCACCTCCACCGTGCACGAGTTCATCGAGCCGAGCGCCGGGGTGGCACGGGTGATGTACGACGCCGACGCCCACCACACGGCCAACCGGCTCGTGCGGCTCGACGTGCCCACACCGACGTTCATGCGCGCGCCGGGGGAGGCGCCCGGATCGTTCGCGCTGGAGGCGGCGCTCGACGAACTCGCCGAGCGGTGCGGCGTCGACCCGATCGAGCTGCGCGCGCGCAACGAGCCCGAGCGGGGGCCCGTGTCCGGGCTGCCGTTCAGCGGCCGCAACCTGATGGCCTGTTTCCGGGAGGGTGCCCGAAGGTTCGGCTGGGCGGACCGGGACCCGCGTCCCGGCCTGTGCCGGGAAGGACGCTGGCTGCTCGGCACCGGCACGGCGGCGGCCTCCTTCCCCTCCGGGGCCGCACCGTCCACCGCGACCGCGACGGCGGAGGCGGACGGCACCTTCACCGTGCGGATCGCCGCCTCCGACATCGGAACCGGGGCGCGGACCGCGCTCACCCTCGTTGCCGCCGACGCCCTCGGCGCGGCACCGGACCGCGTCCGCGTGCACATCGGCGACAGCGACTTCGGACCGGCGATGATCGCCGGCGGTTCCATGGGCACCCGCTCCTGGGCCTGGGCCGTCACGGCCGCGGCCGGTGAACTGCGCGAGCGGCTCGCCCTGGGCGCAGGCATCCCGCCCGAGGGCATCACGGTGCGCTCGGACACCTCCGCCGCCGTCCAGGCCCTCGCGCAGAAGGAACGCCACTCCTTCGGAGCACAGTTCGCCGAGGTCGCCGTGGACGTCACCACCGGCGAGGTGCGCATCCGACGCATGCTCGGCATCTTCGCGGCGGGCCGGATCGTCAACCCGCTCACGGCGCGCAGCCAGCTCGTCGGCGGAATGACCTGGGGCATCTCCATGGCCCTGCACGAGGAGGCGGTCAGGGACCGCGCCTCCGGCGGCCATGTCGGCGCCGACCTCGCGGGCTACCACGTCGCCACGCACGCCGACGTACCGCTCATCGAGGCGGACTGGATCGACGACCCGGACCCGGAGGACCCGGTCGGGATCAAGGGCATCGGGGAGATCGGCATCGTGGGAGCCGCGGCGGCCATCGCCAACGCGGTCTGGCACGCGACCGGCGTCCGTCACCGGAGCCTGCCGATACGTCCGGACCGTGTCCTGCGGGCGGACGCGGAGGCACCGCATGCTTGACATCGCCGAGGAACTGAGCCGCTGGGCCGAAGAGGGCCGGGACTTCGCCGTCGCCACCGTCGTCTCCGTGGGCGGCAGCGCGCCGCGCGCTCCCGGCGCGGCCCTCGCCGTCGATGCGGCGGGCACGGTCATCGGCTCGGTCTCCGGGGGCTGTGTGGAAGGGGCGGTGTACGACCTGTGCGTCCAGGCGCTCCGGGACGGCGAGACCGTCCTGGAGCGGTTCGGCTACAGCGATGAGGACGCCTTCGCGGTCGGGCTGACCTGCGGCGGGATCATCGACGTCCTGATCACGCCGGTCCGGGCGGAAGCGCCCGTCCGGGCCGTGTTCCGCTCGGCGCTGTCGGCCGCCGCGCGGGGCGAGCCCGCGGCCCTCGCCCAGGTGGTCCGGGGCCCGGCCGGACTTCTGGGCACGGCCCTGCTCGTGCGCCCCGACGGGTCGTGCGAAGGGGGGCTGGGCGGTCACGAGGAACTGGACCGGACGGCGGCGGCCGAGACCCGTGCCCTGCTCGACACCGGCCGCACCGGCACGGTCGCCCTCTCCGAGGACGGATCGCACTGCCCCGGCGGGCTCACGCTGTTCGTCGCGTCGAACGTGGCACCGCCGCGCATGATCGTCTTCGGGGCGATCGACTTCGCGGCGGCGCTCGTGCGCGTGGGGAAGTTCCTCGGTTACCAAGTGACCGTGTGCGACGCCCGCCCCGTCTTCGCCACGCGGGCCCGTTTCCCCGAGGCCGACGACATCGTGGTCGACTGGCCGCACCGCTATCTGCGGCGCACCGCGACCGACGGACGCACGGTCCTGTGCGTGCTCACCCACGACGCCAAGTTCGATGTGCCGCTGCTGAGGGAGGCACTGCGGATGCCGGTCGCCTTCGTCGGCGCGATGGGCTCGCGCCGCACCCACCGGGACCGCGACCGGCGGCTGCGCGAGGCCGGGATGAGCGAGCGGGAGCTGGCCCGGCTGAGGTCGCCGATCGGCCTCGACCTCGGCGCCCGTACGCCCGAGGAGACCGCTTTGTCCATCGCGGCGGAGATCGTCGCGCTGAGACGCGGAGGGACGGGCGTGCCGCTCACCGGCTCTCGGACGCCGATCCACCGTGACCGCGACGAGACGGGCGCTGCCGCGGCGGCCTGAGGGGCAGGCGCCCCCCGGGCCCTGGGCCCGCCCGGGGTGTGCCGCGGCCAGGGACTCGCCCGTTCCTCGGGCTTCCGAGGCTCCGTACGCGGCGACGGGGCCGGACACCAGGTGCCCGGCCCCGTCTGCACCACCGCCTGCGGCGGCGCGGTGGCCGTCGTGTGCCCGCCGTCGGGCGGCCGCGGGCTCAGCCGGCGGTGTCGGCCCCGGTCGGCAGGGGCGGTTCCGCGGCGATGCGCGCCCACTCCTCGTCGGTGAGGATGCGGGACCGGAGCAGGAAGCGCACCCCCTCGGGGGCTTCGAGGGAGAAGCCGCCGCCCCGGCCCGGGACCACGTCGATGGTGAGGTGGGTGTGCCGCCAGTACGCGTACTGGTCGGCACCCATCCAGAACGGCGTGTCCCCGGCGACGTGTCCGAGCAGGACGTCGGCGCCGCCGACCCGGAACTCGCCGCGCGGGTAGCACATGGGCGCGCTGCCGTCGCAGCAGCCTCCGGACTGGTGGAACATCACCGGTCCGTGACGGGCCGTCAGCCTCCGCAGCAGCTCCTCGGCGGCGGCGGTCAGCTCGACCCGCGTCACCCGCGTGCCCATCAGAAGAATCCGAGCTTCTGCTCCGAGTAGCTGACCAGGAGGTTCTTGGTCTGCTGGTAGTGGTCGAGCATCATCTTGTGCGTCTCGCGGCCGATGCCGGAGCCCTTGTAGCCGCCGAAGGCCGCGTGCGCCGGGTAGGCGTGGTAGCAGTTGGTCCACACACGGCCGGCCTTGATCTCGCGGCCGAGCCGGTAGGCGAGGTTGCCGTTGCGGCTCCACACGCCGGCGCCGAGGCCGTAGAGGGTGTCGTTTGCGATCTTCGCGGCCTCTTCGGGGGAGTCGAAGGTGGTGACCGAGACGACCGGGCCGAAGATCTCCTCCTGGAAGATCCGCATGTCGTTGGTGCCCTTGAACACGGTCGGCTCGATGTAGTAGCCGCCCTCCAGGCCGGGGACACCGCGCCGCGAGCCGCCGGTGAGCAGTTCGGCGCCCTCCTGCTTGCCGATGTCGATGTAGGAGAGGATCTTCTCGAACTGGTCGTTGCTGGCCTGGGCGCCGATCATGGTCTCCGGGTCGAGCGGGTTGCCGCCCTTGATGGCCCGGGTGCGCTCCAGCGCGCGGGACATGAACTCGTCGTAGATCGAAGAGGCGATCAGGGCCCGGGAGGGGCAGGTGCACACCTCGCCCTGGTTGACCGCGAACATCACGAAGCCCTCGACCGCCTTGTCCAGGTAGGCGTCATCCGTGTCCATGACGTCGGGCAGGAAGATGTTCGGGCTCTTGCCGCCCAGCTCCAGGGTGACCGGGATGATGTTCTCGGACGCGTACTGCATGATCAGCCGGCCGGTGGTGGTCTCACCGGTGAAGGCGATCTTGGCGATGCGCGGGCTGGAGGCCAGCGGCTTGCCGGCCTCGACGCCGAAGCCGTTGACCACGTTGAGCACGCCGGGCGGCAGCAGGTCGGCGATCAGCTCCATGACCACCAGGAGGCTGACCGGGGTCTGCTCGGCCGGCTTGATGACCACGCAGTTGCCCGCCGCCAGGGCCGGGGCGAGCTTCCACGCGGCCATTAGGATGGGGAAGTTCCACGGGATGATCTGGCCGACCACGCCCAGCGGTTCGTGGAAGTGGTAGGCGACGGTGTCCGCGTCGATCTCACCGACGGTGCCCTCCTGGCTGCGCACCACGCCCGCGAAATAGCGGAAGTGGTCGACGGCGAGCGGGATGTCGACGTTCAGGGTCTCGCGGATGGGCTTGCCGTTCTCCCAGGTCTCCGCGACGGCGATCTTCTCGAGGTTCTCCTCGATGCGGTCCGCGATCCGGTTGAGGAGGTTGGCCCGCTCCGTGACGGAGGTGCGGCCCCAGCGGTCGGCCGCGGCGTGGGCGGCGTCCAGGGCCAGTTCGATGTCGGCGGCGGACGAACGGGCGACCTCGCAGAACACCTTGCCGTCCACCGGCGACGGGTTCTCGAAGTACTGGCCCTCGACGGGGGCGACCCAGTCGCCGCCGATGAAGTTGTCGTAGCGGCGGGCGAAGCTGACGACGCTGCCTTCTGTTCCGGGCTGCGCGTACACCATGGCGGCTCTCCTCGGTGGATGGCGAGTGGGGGGGACGGCGGGCGGGGCCGCCGTGACACCGCTGACTCTGACTCCGTGAGGTTGGCGCGAGGTTGGTGCCGCGGGACCCGCCGCGGACCGGAGGGCCCCGGCCTGCGCGTCCCGGCCCCGGCCTGCGCGTCCCGGCCCCGGCCCTGCCGTCCCGGGTCCAGGACGCGCAGGCCGGGCGGCCGCCGCGGTCAGGCGCGCAGGGCGGTGCTGAGGCGGCCCACCGCGATCGGACGGCGTTTGTCGTCCGGGGCCAGCAGGCGCAGCGCGTGCTCGTGCACCTCCGCGTCGTACGGGGCGCTCTCCCCATACCACAAGGCGGCCTCGGGCCCGGAGCTGGCCAGTACGGCCTCCCGCACCGCGACCTCCAGATGGGCGCGCCATTCGAGGATGCCCGGAGCCTCGGAGCGGGGCAGCAGCGGGCCGCGGTAGTGGCGCAGGGCGGTCGCGATGTCGCCGTTCTTCAGGGCGCGCAGGACGTCGACGGCGTCGCAGGAGACGGGCGCGGTCAGGGCGTAGCGGCGGGTGGCGATGCCGCCGCCGAGAGCCCGGCGCAGATGGGAGACCTCCGCCTTGAAGGTGGACGCCGTGACGGGTCGGTCGCCGTACAGGGCGTCCCGGAGGCGCTCGGAGGTGAAGCCGTCGGGTTCCAGCGCGAGCAGCGTGAGGATCTCCAGCTGGCGCGGGCGCACGGGCAGCGGGACGCCGCCGCGTTCGGCCCGCTCCGCGCCCAGCACGGTCAGCCGCACCGGGGCGGGGTCCGGCGAGCGCGGTGCGGGCATCTCCGTACGGAGCCTGCTCTCGATGGCGGACACCAGCGTACGCACCGTGGACATGGCCAGCGGGTGCGAACGGTCCCAGCTGGTGGACAGGTCCAGCACGCCCAGGATCCGGCCGTCCGGGGCGCGCACCGGCGCGCAGTAGCAGACCCAGCCGTGCAGGGCCGTCACCAGGTGCTCGGCGGAGAAGACGGTGCTGGGCCGGCCGGTGCGCAGGGCCAGGGAGAGGGCGTTGGTGCCCATCGCCGTCTCGTCCCAGCGGCCGCCGGGCGCGAAGTTGACCCGCTCCGCGCGGCGCCGCATGGTCTGCCCGCCGCAGGTCCACAGGATGGTGCCCGACTCGTCCGTGACCGCGGTGACGAACCCGGCGTCGTCGGCGATGCTGTGCAGTTCGCCGGAGAGGTCGTCGACCGGCCGGCGCAGCAGTGAGGCGGCCCACCGCTGGGCGACCGAGCGCCCGTCGGAGGCCGGGGCGCTGTCCCGGTCCGGGTCCACGCTGGTGAGGGAGCGCGCCCACGACTCGGAGACCTCCGGCCGGAGTGTCCCGCCGCCCGGCGACCGCCGGGCCTGCTTCAGATGCGGCACCCAGCGGGACCACTCGTCCTCCAGTGTGGCCCTGCGCCGCCGGAGGTCACTGCGCTGTGACATGTGTTTTCCTGCCGTCGTACCGGGACGATCGCTCATTGTCCGCCCAGGCCGCGCCGAGCGCACCTGTCCGATCGGACGGGGAACCCCCTCCGGACGGACGGGTGGCGCACCCGGGCTCGCCCGCCTACCTTGGCCCTCGTATGGACGACAGTTATCGGACAAGTGAGCGCTAAAATCAAGGTCGCACACGTGGTGCGGACTTCACGCAAGGGAACGGGCCCGGGAGGTCGCATGTCGCTCGCGTCAGGCGTCATGACGACCGGTGGTGGGGATCCCACCGCCGAGTGGAGCCGTGACGAGTACCAGTGCGAGCTGGTGGGGCCGCAGCCGGCGGGCGGCGCGCCCCTGGGCCGGTCCACGCGGCTGGCCAAGTTCCACGTCCCCGAGATCGTCTTCGGCCCGGGCTCGCTCGCCGAACTCGGGCACTGCGCGCTGCGGCTCGGCGCCCGCAGGCCGTTCCTCGTCACCGACCCCGGGCTGATCGAGGCCGGCTGGGTCGACGAGGCGGTCGGTCATCTGCGGCGGGTGGGCCTGCGGCCCGTGGTGTGGCACGACGTCACGCCCAACCCGAAGGAGCGCGAGGTCGAGGCCGGTTTCCAGCGGTACGCCGAGAGCGGCAGCGACGTCATCGTGGGCGTGGGCGGCGGTTCCGTCATCGACGCCGCCAAGGGTGTGGCGATCCTGTCGGGCAACGGCGGACGCATCCTCGACTACGAGGGTGTGGACGAGGTCGTGCAGCCGATTCCACCCACCGTGATGGTGCCCTCCACGTCGGGCACCGGCGCGGACGTGTCGCAGTTCGCCGTCATCACCGACACCACCGAACACATCAAGATCACCATCGTCAGCCGTACCCTGGTGCCGGAGATCTCGGTCATCGACCCGCGGCTGCTGACGACCATGCCGGACTGGCTGAACGCGGCGACCGGCCTGGACGCGCTGACCCACGCCATCGAGGCGTTCGTGTCCCGGGCGCACAACCCGCTCACCGACACGCACGCCCTGCACGCGGTCCGGCTGATCACCCGGAACCTGGTGCGCACCCAGGTGCTGCCCAAGGACTTCGGCGCCCGGCTCGCCATGGCCCAGGCGTCCCTGGAGGCCGGGATGGCCTTCACCAACGCGATCCTGGGCGCCACGCACGCCATGAGCCACCAGGTCGGCGGCCTGCTGGACGCCCCGCACGGCGTGGTCAACGGCGTGCTGCTGCCCCACGTCATCCGGTTCAACGCGCAGGCGTGGCCGGAGCGGTTCGTGGCGCTGGGCGAGGCGGCCGGCATACCGACCCAGGGCGTTCCCCCGCACGAGGTGGCGGTGCGCCTCGCCGAGCTCGTGCGGGCCCTGGCCGACGACGTCGGCGTGCCCAAGGGACTGGCCAGCCTGGGCGTCGCCGACTCCGACGTGCCCGTGCTGGCCCGTACCACGCTGAAGGACGCCTGCATGGCCACCAACCCCCGGAACGTCGGCGTCCGCGACGTCGAGACGCTGTTCCGCGCGGCGCTGTGAAGCGCTTCGGATGCCCGGTGAGGCGGGCCGCATGACCGTGCCCGAACCGTCCCCGCGCACCGCGGACCTGGGAGTGCTCACCGGCCTGCGCTCGGGCAAGCGGTCGTTCTACCCGGCCTATGTGCGCTCCACCGAGCGGCTGGAGCGCACCGTCGAGGCGCTGGACGGCATCTCGCGCGCCCTGGTCCGCACCGCCGAGGGGCCCCGGGCACTGGTCGAGGCGGTCGTGCGGACCGCGGCCGACCACCTGCAGGCGCGCTGGCTGCTGCTGGCCGTGGCGGACGGCGCGCTGCGCGCGGCCCGGCCGCGGTTCCTGCTGTACGCCGACGACGTGCTGATCGACGACGAGACCCTGCTGCCCGCCGAGGTGCGAGGACATCTGCGGGTGCTGCGCACCCGGCCGTGGGAGGCGGCCACGTCGGCCGACGACCGGGCCTGGGTGCGGGCCCCGATGACCCTGGACGACGAACCCGTCGGCGGGATCGCCGCGCAGCCCGGCGCCGGAGTCGAGGTGGCCGACACCGACCTCGCGATCCTGCGCGTCCTGGCCAACCAGGCCGCCGTGGCGCTGCACAACACCTACCTCTTCCACGCGGCGACCGCGCTGCGCGGGCGCACCGAGGAGCTGTCGGAGGCCGCCGAGCGCCAGGCCCGGGACCTCGCCGCGCGCAACGCGGAACTGGCCCAGACGCAGGCGCGGCTGTTCGACGTGATGCAGCACCAGGCGCTCGACGACGAACGGCACCGCATCGCCCGTGAACTGCACGACAGCGTCGCCCAGTACGTGCTCAGCGCGGGCATGACCGTGGAGGTGTGCCGGGCCGAGCTGGAGTCCATGGGCGGTCGTGCGGCGGAGATCGCCGGGCGGCTCGCCGACGCCAAGGACCTCAGCCGGCAGGCCGTGGAGCGGCTGCGCGCTTCGATCTACGCGCTCCACCACTCCTCGCAGGAGCCGACCGGACCGCTCCCGGTCATGCTGGAGCGGCTCTCCACGGTGCACCTGCCGACCGCGCTGGACGTCCGTGTGTCCGTCCAGGGCACCCCGGTGCCGCTGCGGCCGCAGGCCGAGCAGTCCGTCCTGCGGCTGACCGGCGAGGCCCTGTTCAACTCCGCCACGCACGGCAAGGCGGGCCGGGCGCTGGTGCGGCTGCGGTACCTGCCGGACGCCGTCACGCTGAGCGTGTCCGACGACGGCACCGGAGACCCCGCGCAGCTGCGGCGGGCACTGGCACTCTCCCGGGCCGCCGACCTGTCGGGGCGCCACCGGGGACTCGCCAACATGGTCGCCAGGGCGGAGGAGCTCGGCGGCACCCTGTCCATCCGCCGCTCGCGCATGGGCGGCGTCCTGCTGCGGGTGCGCATCCCGCTGCCGGTGCGCGTCGATCAGGAGGCAGCCGATGGCCGCTGAACAGGACCTCACCACCCCCGTGGGCACGCTGCGGATCGTCCTGGTGGACGACCACGCGATCGTCCGGCACGGGCTGCGGTCGATCCTGGACCGGGAAAGCGACCTGGAGGTCGTGGGCGAGGCCAGCACGGCCGCCGAGGCGGAGGCCGTCGTCGACCGTGTGCACCCCGCGATCGTGCTGCTGGACCTGAAGCTGTCCACCGGCGCCGACACCGAGGGACTCGACCTGTGCGCACGGCTGACGCGCCGTCACCCCCATCTCGCGGTCCTGGTGCTCACCACGTTCCTGGACGACAGCCTGGTGGTGGCCGCGATCCAGCACGGCGCGCGCGGCTACGTCGTCAAGGACGTGGACACCACCGAACTGCTGCGGGCCATCCGCGCCGTGGCCCGCAACGAGAGCGCCTTCGACTCGCACGCGGCCGCCGCGATGGTGCGCTCGATGCGCGTGCAGCCCGAGCAGCAGCCCAGGTTCACCGAACGCGAGGTGAAGGTGCTGCAGTTGCTGGCGCGCGGCCTGAGCAACCGGGACATCGGCGGGGAACTGTACATCTCGGAGACGACGGTGAAGTTCCACGTGCGCAACATCATGCGCAAGATGGACGCGGGCAGTCGCGCGGAGGTCGTCTACGAGGCCAGCAAGATGGGCGTGATCTGACGCCCGCCCAGGGGCCGCACCGAAGGGCCGCCCGGCGGGTCACCCGGCGGGTCGCCCCACGTCGATCACCAGCCAGCCCCCGTGGTGGTCGCCCACCGTGGCCGGCAGGCCCGTGCCGCGTCCCAGGGCCGCGAGCGTGCCCCGGCCGAAGGAGCGGACGTGCCCGTAGGCGGCGGTCGGCTCGTCCTCGTACGGCACCGCCACCACCACCCGGCGCCGGGCCAGCCGCAGGGCCTCCCGCACCACGGCCTCGCCGTGCTCCGGATCCAGGTGCTCCAGGACGTGGATGACGGTGACGGTGTCCACCGAGCGGTCGGGCAGCGGCACCCGCGCCGCGTCGCAGGCGAGCGTGTCCAGCCGCACGTCCCGCACGCGGGCCACCGCGGACAGCAGCCGCATGGTGCCCCCCGCCAGGTCCGAGGCGATGACGGTGTTCTGGGGGCGCCCGGCCAGCAGCAGGGGCAGGAAGCCGAAGCAGGACCCCAGGTCGAGCACGCTGCCCGCGCCGACCAGGTCCAGGGTGCGGCGGTAGACGGGGGCGAAGCCCGCGATCGAGGAGTGCGTGGCCGCGGCCGGCCGGCGCCAGCACTCCCGGATCCGGGTGAGCGTGTTGTCGTAGAAGGTGGCCCATGCGGGCAGGGGACCGTCCACGCAGGAGCGTACGACGCCGGTGAAGACCCGCTCGAAGATGTCGCTCCCGGACAGCCAGCCGGGCGCGAACAACTCCTCGGCGAGGAGCCCGGCCAGATCGTTGTCCAGCTGGTCGGGGCGCAGCCAGTGGCCCAGTTCCACGCGGCGGCCGCGGCGGCGCAGCCTGAAGTGCTCGGTGCGCACGACCGGCACCTGGGCGGTGCCGTCGGCGAGCGGCTGCTCGCGCAGGACGCGCACCAGGTGATCGGCGTACAGGCCGGGCGCTTGGGGCGCGAGCGGGTCGATACGGCGCGCGGCGACGGCGATGCGGAGGCCGGGGACGCTCACGACGGCAGCTCCAGGAGGGCCGGGGGAAGGTGGTCGGCGGTGCTCATCGCCCGGTCGCCTCCGCCGCCATCCGGTGCGCCGTGCGCTGCAGCCCCGCGAGGTCGGCGACCACCTGCACGCGGTCGCAGTGCTCGGCGTAGCGCGGCAGGTCGCAGGAGCCGAGGCCCCAGGAGAACCGGGGTTCGGGGGTGAGCCAGATCGTCTCCCGCACCCTGCGGGTGATCTCCTCGAAGGCGCGCAGCCCCGGGGCGTTGCCGTTGCCGCGTCCGTCGCCCAGCACCAGCAGGGTGGTGCGCCTGCCCAGGGCGGGGGCGTGCTCGGCCAGCAACAGCTCGAACGTCCTGCCGTAGTCGGAGTTCGCGTCCACGTCGAGCAGCCCGCCGGCCGGGAGGCCGTCGAAGACCAGGCCCAGCGCCCGCTCCAGCGGGTGTTCGGTGAACAGTTCGGTGATCTCGGTCGGTTCTTCGACGAAGGCGAACGAGCGGACCTGCCCGAACAGGGACTGCAGCCCGTGCACCAGGTGCAGGGTGAAGCGAGCGGTCGTCCGCACCGAGAGCGACACGTCCACCAGCACCACCAGACGCGGCCGGTCCTCGGCACGGGTGACGGTGACGGGCCGGAACGGCACGCCGTCGTAGCGCATGTTGCGGCGCATGGTGCGGCCGGGATGGACGCGCCCCCGCGGGGTGATGCGTTTGCGGCTGGTCAGCGCGCCGTGGAGGGAGCGGCCGACCCGGCGCAGGGTCTCCTCCAGCCGGGTGCGTTCGTCCTCGTCGACGCTCTCGACGCGGGCCCGCTCGGCGATCCGGGCGGACTCCACCGCCACCGACTGCAGTTCCGCCAGCCGGTCGAGGTGGCGCTTCAGCAGCTCGGGCAGGTCGTCGATGACCCCGGTCGGCCGACGGCGCAGGGCCTGGAGGTCGCTTCCGCCGGGGTCGTCGGACTCCGTCGCGAGCCGGCCGGGCAGGGTGTCCTGCCGGGCGACGGTCAGCTCGGTGTCGATGGGCTGCCCGGTCGCCGCGGCGAGCTGCCCGGGTACGCCGGCGCCGTGCAGCCGCTCGGTCTCCAGCTGGACGGACGGGCCGCGGTCCGAGGGGTCGCTGCCGCCGTCCTCGGACAGCACGATCTCGTCGGTCATCGAGGCCAGGTCGATCTTGTTGGCCTCCTGGTGCAGGTTGTACTGCTGGGCCAGGTCCTGCTGGTCGAAGAAGTCGCGGATGTCGGCCGGCTTGCCGTGGCTGTGCCCCTGCTGCGGGGTCTCGGACGGCTCGTCGGAGACGGTGTACGACTCCAGTTCGCCCGTGTCGGCCAGGTCGTCGTGCTCGTGACCGTGGCCATGGCCGTCGGCATCCCCGGCCACCGGGCGGAGCGAGAAGAACGCGTCGAAGAGTCCGTCGAACAGTTCTTCGTCGCGGCGGTCCTTGACCAGCGTCATGCGCAGCGCCTCACGCAGCGTCCCGCGCCGGCCCAGCACCCCGGGCTGGGCGGACGCACGCATCGCGTCCATGGCCTCCGCCACGGACACGCGCAGCCCGAACAACCGCAGCACCCGTACGAACCGGTGCACACCGGCTTCCATACCCGCCTCCCCTGTCCCGAGTCAGTCGGTGCGCCGGCGGGCTATGGCGGCGAAGGCGCGGGCACCCTGCCCGGCACCGGGCTCGGGGCGGCGCGTCGGGCCGGATCCCGGTGCCCCGTAGTAGCCCTCGTCGTGCCGGCCCTGCCGGTCCATCGCCGCCCGCAGGGCGCGCCCGTCCGCCTCGTCGGGCTGCTCGTGCGGTGCGTCGCGGTGGCCGTGGTGGTGCCCGCCCGGCTGATGGGGGTGGTGGCCGTGCCCGTCGTGGTGACGACCGTGCCCGTCGTGGTGGTGGTCCGGCTCGGGCAGCACGCGGTTGGGGTCTACGAGCCGCGGCAGGACGTCCAGCGCGCGGTGCAGGTCCCGCTCGTACTTGAGGACGACGTTGGCTGTGTCGGCCAGCACCCCGGGGTCGAGTTCCCCGACACCCAGGACGGCGAGGGTGCGGGCCCAGTCCACGGTCTCGGAGATGCTGGGGTTCTTGCGCAGCTCCAGCTCGCGCAGCCCGCGCACCACCTCGACCAGATGGCGGGCGGCGGCCTCGGGCAGACCGGTGTCCTTGGAGCGCAGGATCTCCAGCTCCCGCTCGGCGTCGGGGTAGTCGAGGAAGAGATGCAGACAGCGGCGCTTGAGCGCGGCCGACAGATCGCGGGTGTTGTTGGAGGTCAGCACGACGTACGGCGGGATCTTCGCGGCGTACGTGCCGATCTCGGGCACCGACACCTGGTACTCGGCCAGGCACTCGAGCAGCACCGCCTCCAGCGCCTCGTCCGCCCGGTCCACCTCGTCGATGAGCAGGACGGCGGGCTCCTCCCCGCGGACGGCGTCCAGCAGCGGGCGCGGCGCGAGGAACCGGTCGGAGAAGAAGACGCTGTCCTCCTCCTCGATCCGCTGCACCGCAGAGGCCAGGTCGGGGGCGTCGGCGGTGAGGTCGCCGATCTTGTCCCGCAGCATCTGCGTGTACAGCAACTGCTTGCCGTAGTCCCACTCGTACAGGGCGCGGCTCTCGTCCTGGCCCTCGTAGCACTGCAGGCGCAGCAGCCTGCGCCCGGTGGCGGCGGCGAGGGTCTTGGCCAGTTCGGTCTTGCCGACGCCGGCCGGGCCCTCCAGGAGCACCGGCTTGTCCAGCCGGGTCAGCAGGAACACGGTCGTGGCCAGCCGGCGGTCGGCGATGTAGCCGTGGTCGGCGAAACGCTCGGTGACGTTCTCGACCGAGGTGAATGCGGCGGGGCGGTCGGGTGTGGCGGGCACGGGTCCTCCGTCGGGGAGACGGGGGCGGGCAACGGCGACCTCGGTCCGTTCCCCGCCCCCGGGCGGGAAGGGCTCAGCTGAGCAGGTCGTCCAGGTCGCCGGTCATGCAGTGCTCGACGACGGGCCGGACGGTGTCGAACGTGCACTCCTTGGCGTTGCCCGGGGTGCAGGCGTCACCGAGGACGTGGTTGGTGATGCGGTCGACGTCACCGGCGTCGCCCGTGATCACCTTGGCCTGCTCGTAGAACTTCGTCGGGCCCTGACCGAGCCGGTTCTTGGAGTACGTGTCCTGCCTGACGTCCACGAACCTCTCCGGGATGCCGACGTCGCGCAGCAGCCGGATGCCCGCCGCGAGCGCCGCCTCGGCGGCCTTGACCTTCGACATGCCGTGCGTGTCCACGCCCATCACCTCGGCGATGTCCGCGAAACGCTCGTAGTGGGCCGGCATGTTGAACGCCCACACGCGCGGCAGCGCGATGGCGTTGTTGAGTCCGTGGTGGGTGTCGTAGAAGGCGCTGACCGCGTGCGAGATGGAGTGGATGATGCCGAGGCCACCGGAATTGAAGGCCTGCGCCGCGATGTACTGCGCGTACATCATCCCCTCGCGCCCGGCCAGGTCCTGGCCGTTCCACACCGCCTGCCGCAGATGCTGTGCGGTCAGCCGGATGGCGTGCAGCGCGTTGCCCAGCGACGGCTGGAAGTTCAGCCGCGACACATACGGCTCGGAGGCGTGCGCGAGCACGTCGAAACCGCACTGCGCGGTGTAGTCGAGCGGGCAGTCGTAGTACAGCGTCGGGTCGTCGATCGCGAGCGTGGCCACCGACGCGTCGTCGAACGCCACGTACTTGTGGGGGTTGTCGGGGTCGGTCGTGGTGTCGGTGATGACGTACGCCCACGAGGTCTCCGACCCCGTGCCCGCCGTGGTGGACACGGCGATGTGCGGCGGGTTCTTGGGGTTCTCGGACTTGTTGAAGCCCTCGAAGTCATTGACGTTGCGGCCGTCGTGGGCGACCGAGATGCGGGCGCCCTTGCAGGCGTCGTGCGAGGAGCCGCCCCCGATGGTGACGAAAGAGTCGCACTTGTTCTCCTGGTACAGCGCCACGGAGTCCATGACGTTGTAGTCCTTGGGGTTCGACTCGACCTTGTCGTACAGGACGACTTCGAGACCGTGGTACTTCATCGACTCGACGATCTTGTGCACGGTGTCGCTGCCGCGCAGCCCCGTGGTCATCACCAGCGTGCGCCGGAAGCCCAGCTTCTTGGCCTCCGGGCCGATCAGTTCGTGCGCACCCGGCCCGAGGAGCGCCCGGGGGAAGGGGTGGAACTCCTTGATGGGAAACGGCTTGAGAAGTTCTTCGACCTGCATGATCGCGACTGTCCTCTCCGCGCGGTGAAGCGCGTGTACTGCGACGGCTGCTCCGTGGCCGGCGGCGCAGAGGTCCGGGGTGGAGCACGGACGCGCCGGAAGTTGGCGGCGTGCATCACCCTCGGGGAGCGCACCGCAACGGCGATACCGGCCGCTCGGGCGGCAGGCGGGCGCGGACGGAGGGGACGTGCCCTGCCCGATCGGAGGGGGCGCCCCGCGGTGACCGGCCGCGGGGCGGGCCACCTGTCCGACCGGACAGGGCGAGGGCGGCCGAAAGCAGGGCGAGACGCGGGGACGTCCGGCCTAGCGTCGAGTGCTGTCCGGCCCGTGTGCCGCGGCCCGGAATCCCCGCCCTTCCCGCCCCCGCTCCAGGAGGACTGCCATGCCCGCCGTGCAGAACGACACCCGTACCGTCGAGCAGGACGACAGCGTCGCGGCGACCGCGGACGACATGACCGAGGAGGTCCTCGTCGAGGAGGTCTCCATCGACGGCATGTGCGGCGTCTACTAGGCGTACCGCCATGCCCTCGCCCTTCGACGCCGCCCGGCCCTACCGGCTCAGCCCCGACGTCGCGTTGCGCCCCGAACCCTTCGGGGCGCTGGCGTACCACTTCGGCAACCGCCGACTGTCGTTCCTGAAGGCACCCGAGCTCGTCGAGCTGGTGCGCGGCCTGGGCGGTCACGGCAGCGTGCGCGAGGCGCTGGCGGGCGTGCCGGAGGGACGCCGGGACGCCCTCCGGTGCGCGCTGGCCTCGCTCGCCGCCGCCGAGATGATCATCCCCAGTGAACCCAGTGAAGCGGAGCCGCAGCGGTGACCGTCACCCATGAAGCCACGCCCGTCCCCGCCCTCGTCGAGCAGTTCAAGGGCGGACTGCACGCCCCGATCTGCCTGACCTGGGAATGGACGTACGCGTGCAACCTCTCCTGTGCGCACTGCTTGTCCTCGTCCGGACGGCGCGACCCGGCCGAGCTGTCCACGGACGAGATCAAGTCCGTGATCGACGAACTCCAGCGCATGCAGGTGTTCTACGTCAACGTCGGCGGCGGCGAGCCCACCGTCCGCCCCGACTTCTGGGAACTGCTCGACTACGCGATCGCCCACCAGGTCGGCGTGAAGTTCTCCACCAACGGACTGCGGCTGACGCCCGAACGCGCCCGGCGGCTGGCCGGCACCGACTACGTCGATGTGCAGATCTCCCTGGACGGCGCGACCCGCGAGGTCAATGACGCGGTGCGCGGCCGGGGTTCCTACGACATGGCGGTGCGCGCGATGGAGAACCTCGCGGCGGCCGACTTCCGGGACTTCAAGATCTCGGTTGTGATGACCCGTCAGAACGTGCCGCAGCTGGATGACTTCGCGGCACTGGCGGACCGGTACGGTGCCCAGCTGCGCATCACCCGGCTGCGGCCTTCCGGACGGGGCGCCGACGTGTGGGACGAGCTGCACCCCACCGTGGAGCAGCAGCGCGAGATCTACACCTGGCTCGTGGGCCACGGCGAGAAGGTGCTCACCGGCGACTCCTTCTTCCACCTCAATGCGCTCGGCTCCCAGCCGCTGCCCGGACTCAACCTGTGCGGAGCCGGGCGCGTGGTGTGCCTGATCGACCCGGTGGGCGACGTGTACGCCTGCCCGTTCGCCATCCACGACGCGTTCAGGGCGGGCACCGTCCGCGCGCCGGGAGGCTTCGAGCGGGTGTGGCGGGACTCCGAGCTGTTCCGCGGTCTGCGCCGGCCCTCCACCGCGGGAGCCTGCGCCGGCTGCGCGGCGTACGACGCCTGCCAGGGCGGCTGCATGGCCGCGAAGTTCTTCACCGGCCTGCCGCTCGACGGACCCGACCCGGAGTGCGTCCATGGTCATGGCGCCGCCGCGCTCGCGGACACCGACCGCTCCGCGCTTCCCCGCCAGGGCAACGACCACTCGCACCGCACCGTGCCCTTGGGGATGCCCGCCGTCCGCAGTCTCCCCCGGCTACCGCTGGGAGGTGCCCCCAGCCCGGGCCGCTGCTGCGACGAGAGCCCCCTGGCCGGCCTGGAACCGATGTGACCGGCCGTACCACCGCACCGCCGGCCCCACACACGGTGCGGCCGGCCCACGACACGAAAGAGGACGAACATGAGCGGGTGGATCGAGACGGTCGCCGAGGCCCAGCGGCGAGCGAGGAAGCGGCTGCCGAAGTCCGTCTACAGTGCGCTGCTCGCCGGATCCGAGAAGGGCGTCTCCTACGACGACAACACCACCGCCTTCACCGAGCTGGGCTTCGCCCCGCACGTGGCGGGGCTGTCGGCCAAGCGCGAGAAGTCCACGACCGTCATGGGGCAGCAGATCGACCTGCCGGTGATCATCTCCCCGACCGGCGTGCAGGCCGTGCACCCGGACGGCGAGGTGGCCGTCGCGCGCGCCGCCGCGGCGCGGGGCACCGCGATGGGCCTCAGCTCGTTCGCCAGCAAGTCGCTGCGTGACGTCGCGGCCGCGAACCCGCGGACCTTCTTCCAGATGTACTGGATGGGTTCCAAGGACTCGATGGAGCGGCGGATCGAGTACGCCCGCGAAGCGGGGGCCAAGGGACTGATCGTCACCCTCGACTGGTCCTTCTCCTACGGCCGCGACTGGGGCAGCCCCGCGATCCCCGAACGGCTCGACCTCAAGGCCATGGCGCGGTTCGCCCCCGAGGCACTGGCCCGTCCGCGCTGGCTGTGGGACTTCGTGAAGTCCCGCAGCCTCCCGGACCTGACGACACCGAACCTCGCCGAGGCCGGCCAGGACGCGCCGACGTTCTTCGGCGCCTACGGCGAGTGGATGCAGACGCCCCCGCCGTCGTGGGACGATGTGCGCTGGCTGCGCGAGCAGTGGGACGGACCGTTCCTGCTCAAGGGCATCTGCCGCGTGGACGACGCCCGCCGTGCGGCCGACGCGGGCGTCACCGCGATCTCCGTGTCCAACCACGGCGGCAACAACCTCGACGCGACCCCGGCACCGATTCGTGCCCTGCCCGCCGTCGCGGCCGCGGTCGGCGACCAGGTCGAGGTGCTGCTTGACGGCGGCGTCCGCCGCGGCAGCGACGTGGTCAAGGCGCTGGCGCTCGGCGCCCGGGCGGTGATGATCGGCCGCGCCTACCTGTGGGGACTGGCGGCGGGAGGCCAGAGCGGAGTGGAGAACGTCCTCGACGTCCTCAGCCGCGGCATCGACTCCGCACTGCTCGGCCTGGGGCACTCGTCCGTCCACGAACTGACCCCCGACGACGTGGTCGTCCCGCCCGGCTTCACCCGTATTCTCGGCGTGGCCTCCGGCGCACCGGGGACGGTGTGACATGGGGCCCGAGGCCGTGACGGGCGGTGCGCCATGACGGCGGCGACGCGCCTGTCGGACCTGGCCTGGCCCGACCTGGAGGGCCGCAGCCCCCTGGTGCTGCTGCCCCTCGGCTCCTGCGAGCAGCACGGCCCGCACCTTCCGCTGGACACCGACTCGGCGGTGGCCTCGGCCGTGACCGAGCGCGCCGCGGCCCGGCTGGCCGGCGAACTGGACCTGGTGATCGCGCCGCCCCAGCCCTACGGCGCCAGCGGCGAACACGAGGGCTTCCCCGGCACGGTCTCCCTCGGGCACGCCGCGCTGCGACTGCTGCTGACCGAGACCGGCCGTTCGCTGCTGCGCTGGGCGGGCCGCCTGCTGGTGGTCAACGGCCACGGCGGCAACCTGGCCGGCCTGGCCGGCGCCGTGCGCGGACTGCGCGGCGAGAGCCGCGACGCGGCCTGGTGGCCGTGCCTGCCGCCGGACGGCGACGCCCACGCGGCCCGCACCGAGACCTCCCTGATGCTGCGGCTGCGGCCTTCGGCCGTGCGCGGTGACAGGGCCGCCGCCGGGCCCACCGAGCCGGTCCACCTGCTGATGGACCGGCTGGTCGCCGAGACCGTACGCAGTGTCAGCCCGTCCGGAGTCCTCGGCGATCCGGCGGGAGCCGGGCCCGCCGAGGGCGAACGGCTCCTCGACCGGATGGCCGACCGGCTGGCCTGCGACATCCGCGACTGGCAGGTCTCCCCGCAGGGCCGGCTCGGCATGTCCGAGCGGCGCCCGGTCACCGCCCGGACGGGGGGCGGACGGTGACCGGGCGCCGGGTCGCCGTCATCACCGGCGCCGCCGGCGGCATCGGCGCGGCGACCGTCCGGCAGTTGGCCCGTGACGGCTGGGCCGTCGTCGCCGTCGACCGCTGCGCCGACGACCCCGACGTGCCCTATCCGCTCGCAGAGCCGCACCGGCTCGACGCGCTGGCCGAGGAGTTCGAGGATGTCCGAAGCGTCCGGGCGGACGTCCGGGACGCGGGCGCGCTGGGCCTGGCCGTCGCGTCGGCCGAGAGCGAGTTCGGCGGACTCGACGCCGCCGTGGCCGCGGCGGCGGTGATGCTCGGCGGGGAACCGGTGTGGGAGCAGAGCGACGCGCAGTGGCGCACGCTGCTCGACGTGGACGTCCTGGGCGTGGCCCACCTGGCGCGCGCCGCCGTCCCCGCACTGCTGCGCCGGCCGCGGCCCCGCAGCGGCCGGTTCGTCGCCCTCGCCTCGGCCGCCGCGCACCGGGGGCTATGGGGCCTGGGCGCCTACTGCGCCGCCAAGCACGCGGTGGTCGGACTGGTCCGCGGCCTCGCCTGCGACCTGCGGGACACCGGCGTGGGCGCCGTCGCCGTGTCCCCGGGCTCCACCCGCACGGAGATGCTGCGGGCCACGGCCGGCCTGTACGGCCTGCCCGGCATCGACACGCTCTCCGAACGGCAGCTCACCGGACGCCCGCTGGAGCCGGAGGAGGTGGCCGCCGCGGTGGCCTGGGCCTGTTCGGCGGAGTCCTTCGCTATCACCGGTTCGGTGCTGCACGCAGACGGGGGGTTCACGGCATGACACGGCTGACGGGACACCCCGGGGCGGGCCCCCCTCCACCGCCGGGAGTGCTGCCGCCCCCGCCCCTCGTCCGCCTCCCCGACGGGTTCGCGATCGAACTCGCCGACGACACCCATCGCTCGCGCGACGGCCACCTGATGCTCGGCGGCTCGCCTCCCCGGCTGCTGCGTCTGAAGCCCGCGGCGGTCCGGCTGCTGCGGGACGGCGGGTTCGTCGTGACGGACGCAGCAAGCGCCGCACTGGCCCGCCGGCTCCTGGACGCGGGCGCGGCCCACCCCCGCCCCCCGCTGGCACCGGTCCGCGACACCACGATCGCGATCCCGGTGCGCGACCGGGCCGCCCAGCTCGACGCACTGCTGGCCGCGCTGCGCGCCGACTCGGCCACCGCGCCCCTGCCGGTCCTGGTGGTGGACGACGGCTCCCGCGACCCGGACGCCCTCGCCCGGGCGGCCCGGCGGCACGGTGCCCGGCTGCTCGTCCACGCGTGCAACCTCGGCCCCGCCGCCGCCCGCAACACCGCGCTGCGGCACGCCCGCACGGCGTACGTCGCGTTCTGCGACTCCGACGTCGTGCCCGAACGGGGCTGGCTCGCCCCGCTGCTGGCGCAGTTCGGCGACCCCGCCGTGGCCCTCGCCGCCCCCAGGGTGGTCGCCCTGCCCGTTCCCGGGCCGGGGCGCCTGGACCGCTACGAGCAGGTCCGCTCGCCGCTCGACATGGGGCCGCGGGAGGGCCCGGTCGTGCCGGTCTCGATGCTCGCCTACGTCCCGAGCGCGACCATCGTGGTCCGCCGGTCCGCGCTCGGCACCGGGTTCGCCCCCGGCATGCGGGTCGGGGAGGACGTCGACCTGTGCATGCGGCTGCACGAGGCGGGCTGGCGGCTGCGCTACGTCCCCACCGTCCGCGTGGGCCACCGCCACCGCACCGACCTGCGCGGCTGGCTCGCCCAGCGGGCCGGATACGGCACCGGCGCCGCCGACCTGGCGCTGCGTCACCCCGGCCAGGTGCCCCCGCTGTACGCCGCTCCCTGGTCGCTCGCCGCCTGCGCGCTGCTCCTGCGGGGCAGACCGCTGCCGGCGGCCGCGGCACTCACCCTGACCGCGACGACCGCCGTACGGGTGGCACGGCACATGCCGGACGCCGCCGCCCCCGCCCGGGCCGGGACCCTGCTGGCGCTCGCCGCGCTGCGCGGCACCGCCGAGCAACTGCTGCGCTGCGCCACCCGGCACCACTGGCCGCTCGCCGTGGCGGCCGCGGCCACCGGCCGCCGGGCCCGGTGGATCCTGGCCACCGCCGCCCTCGCCGAAGGACTGGCCGACCACCGCCGTTCGGGGACATCGCTGGGACCGCTGACGTACACGGCGATCCGGCGCCTGGACGATCTGGCCTACGGATGGGGCGTGTGGCACGGCGCCGTGCGGCGCGGGACCGTCGCGCCGCTGGTTCCCCGCCTCGCCCTGCCCCTGCGTCGTGCGGGCCGCCGTTCCGTACGGCGCCCCTGGGAGCCCCGCCCCGTGGCGCCAACCTCGCACCAACCCGCCACGGCCACCGTGGAGACCTGGTGACGGCCGTGCCGTGACCGCTCCCCGAGAGGCAGGCCCGTCGAGCGGCAGGCCCGTCGCCCCGA
Source organism: Streptomyces caeni (assembly GCF_042678285.1). Taxonomy (NCBI): domain Bacteria; kingdom Bacillati; phylum Actinomycetota; class Actinomycetes; order Kitasatosporales; family Streptomycetaceae; genus Streptomyces; species Streptomyces caeni. The sequence continues at coordinate 56,726 of NZ_JBHUDX010000013.1, read as the reverse complement.
CCCGCGCACCTGGAGGAAATCAGCATGTCCCCGCGCCCCGATCCCCGTCCCGCGGCCGGCGGTCCGCCCGCCGAAGCGGCCAAGGCGGCGCCCCGGCCCGGCGAGCGGACGGCGGCCGACCGCCTGGCGTTCTGGTCGCGGCAGGCGGAAGAACTGCACTGGGAGACCAGGTGGTCCGAGGTCCTGGACTGGTCGGCCGCGCCGTTCGCGCGCTGGTTCACCGGCGGACGGCTGAACGTCGCGTACAACTGCGTCGACCGGCACGTCGAGGCCGGTCACGGCGATCAGGTCGCCTTCCACTGGGAGGGCGAGCCCGGCGACACCCGCACGATCACCTACGCGGACCTCCGGCGCGAGGTCTGCAGAACCGCCAACGCCCTGCTGTCCCTGGGGCTGAGGGCCGGCGACCGGGTCGCCATCCAGCTTCCGATGATCCCCGAGGCCGTGTTCGCCATGCTGGCCTGCGCCCGGCTCGGGCTGCCGCACAGCGTGGTCTTCGGCGGGTTCTCGCCCGCTGCCCTGCAGTCGCGCATCGAGGACGCCGGGGCGCGCCTGCTGATCACCTCGGACGGGCAGTACCGCCGGGGCCGTGCGGAACCCATGAAGGCGAACACCGACGAGGCGACACGGCACGCCCCGAGCATCGAACACGTCCTGGTGGTGCGGCGTACCGCCACCGAGGTGCCCTGGACCGAGGGACGCGACCTGTGGTGGCACGACCTCGTCGACACACAGCCCGACGAGCACCGGCCCGAGGCGTTCGACGCCGAGCACCCGCTCTTCATCCTCTACACCTCGGGCACCACCGGGAGGCCGAAGGGCATCCTGCACACCTCCGGCGGCTATCTCACGCAGACCGCGTACACCCACCGCGCCGTCTTCGACCTCGACCCCGACACCGACGTCTACTGGTGCACCGCCGACATCGGCTGGATCACCGGGCACTCGTACATCGTCTACGGGCCGCTCGCCAACCGGACCACGTCGGTCCTGTACGAGGGCACGCCCACCACCCCGCACGAGGGGCGGCACTTCGAGGTCATCGAGAAGTACGGGGTCTCCGTCTACTACACCGCTCCCACCCTGATCCGCACGTTCATGAAGTGGGGCGAGCAGCTCCCGGCCCGCTACGACCTGTCGTCGATCGGCATGCTCGGCAGCGTCGGGGAGCCCATCAACCCCGAGGCGTGGCGCTGGTACCGCAAGCACATCGGCGGCGACCGCGTGCCGATCGTGGACACCTGGTGGCAGACCGAGACCGGCGCCGTGATGATCGCGCCCCTTCCCGGAGCCGCGCCCGCCAAGCCCGGCTCGGCACAGGCACCGCTGCCGGGCGTCTCCGCCAAGGTCGTCGACGACCAGGGCCGGGAGGTCGGCCGGGGCGAGAGCGGCTACCTCGTGCTGGACCAGCCCTGGCCGGCCATGCTGCGCGGCATCTGGGGCGACGAGGACCGCTACCGCGAGACCTACTGGGCCCGTTTCGCCCACCGCGGCCACTACTTCGCCGGCGACGGCGCCCGCTACGACGAGGACGGCGACATCTGGCTGCTGGGCCGCGTGGATGACGTCATGAACGTCTCCGGGCACCGGATCTCCACCGCCGAGGTCGAGTCGGCGCTCGTGTCGCACCCCTCGGTGGCCGAGGCCGCGGTGGTGGGGGCCTCGGACCCGACCACCGGGCAGGCGATCGTGGCCTTCGTGATCCTGCGCGCGGGCGCCACCGACGGGGACGCGGCGGAGGTGACCGCGGCACTGCGCGAGCACGTGGCGCGGGAGATCGGTCCGATCGCCAAGCCCGGCCGGATCCTGGTGGTCCCGGAACTGCCCAAGACGCGCTCCGGGAAGATCATGCGCAGGCTGCTGCGCGACGTGGCCGAGAACCGCGAGGCCGGCGATGTCACGACGCTCGCCGACGCCTCCGTGATGGACCTGATCACCGCAGGGCTCACCGGCCGGCCCCCGCGGACCGACTGACCCCGGCCGGCCGACGGGCACGGAGGAAGGGAAGAGGAAGGGAAAGGGAACATGGGACAGCGCGGTCTGCTGTCCGGCCGGGTCGCGCTCCTCACCGGGGCGGACCCCGCCGGGACGATGAAGGAGGTGCTCCTGGCACAGGGCGCCCGGGTGGCTGTGGCGGGCGCGACGGCCGACCTCACCGCCGCAGCCACCTCCTCCTCCGATCCCGACGACCGGGTGCTGGCCGTCCCCTGCCACCCCGGTGATCCGGCCGCGGTGGGCCGGGCGGTCGGCACCGTCGTCCGCCGCCTGGGGCGGCTCGACCACCTGGTGAACCTGGTGGCCGTTCCGCCCCGGCCCCGGCCGCTGATCGAACTGGACCCGCAGAGCCTGCGCAACGACCTGCAGCGGGACCTCGTCACACCCCTGACCTGGATCCGGCACGCCCACCGGCGGTGGATGGCCCACCACAGCGGCACGGTGGTCACCGCCGCGACGGACGTGGTCCGGGACGGGGCGCAGGGCACCGCCCTCGCCGCGCTGACCGAACTCACCGAATGGCTGGCGGCCGAGCTGGCACCGCGCGTCGACGTCCATGCCGTCGTGCCCAGCCCGTCGCATCACGGGGCCCGGTACCGGGCGCACCTCGCCGACGCGCTGCCCGGCCTGCTGACCCACGCCGCGTGCTCCGGGGCGCCGGGCGGAGGGGCTCCCGGCGAGCCCGTGCCCGGCCCGGTCCTCGTCCTGTCCGACCGCTGCGCACCACCGAGCCGGGCCGCCTGACCAGGGGCGAGGCGGCCGGCCCACCCCCTGCAGGGCCGCGGACCACCGACCGCCGCCCGGCACGCGGATACGTGTCCCGTACGCGGCGGGGAACGCGAAGGAGCCGCGGGCCGGCGCCGTGCTCACCCGGACGGGTGTACCGCCGACGGCGCGCGGGTGTTTCGCGGAGCCGGGGTACCCGCCCCGCCGACCCGAAGGGCAATGCATGACGGCGAGCGGTCGGCGAGCACCGCAGAAGGAGGCGTTCCGTGGACCGGGACCGGGACGAACGGCCCGCCGCCGGCGTGGACGGGGAGCGCCGGCCGCCCGGCCCGCCGGCGGCCGCGGCCTGCCGGCCCGGGGAACGGCTCGCCGACGCGGCGGACGCACGGCTGCCCGTGCTGGAGGGCGGCGGGCGGCTGCTGCGCAAGGCGTTTCCCGAGCACTGGTCGTTCCTGCTCGGGGAGATCGCGCTCTACAGCCTGCTCGTCCTCGTCCTGACCGGCGTGTGGCTGACCTTCTTCTTCCACCCGGAGATGCGCGAAGTCGTCTACGACGGGCGGTATGTGCCGCTGCGGGGCGTCCGTATGTCGTCGGCCTTCGACTCGACCCTGTACATCAGCTTCGATGTGCGCGGCGGCCTCCTGATCCGGCAGATGCACCACTGGGCGGCCCTGGTGTTCGTCGCCGCGATCGGCGTGCACCTGCTGCGGATCTTCTTCACGGGCGCCTTCCGCAGGCCCCGCGAGATCAACTGGGTCATCGGGGTCACCCTGTTCCTGATCTCCCTCGCCGAGGGCTTCGCGGGCTACTCGCTCCCCGACGACCTGCTCTCCGGCACGGGGCTGCGCATCGCGGACGGCATCATGCTGTCCCTGCCGGTCGTGGGGACGTACGTGAGCATGTTCGTCTTCGGATCGCAGTACCCCGGAGAGGACTTCATCAGCCGTCTGTACGGCCTGCACATCCTGCTGCTGCCCGGGGTGCTGATCGGTCTGGTCACCGTGCACCTGATCCTCGTGTTCCACCTGAAGCACACTCAGTGGCGCGGACCGGGGAGGACCAGCGGGAATGTGGTGGGCAAGCCGCTCTACCCGCAGTTCACGGCCTCCTCGACGGGGCTGGCCCTCACCGTCTTCGGCGTGACGGCGCTGCTCGGGGGCCTCGCCCAGATCAACCCGGTGTGGGCGTACGGACCCTACCGGCCGGACCAGGCGTCCACGGGCTCACAGCCCGACTGGTACGTCGGCTTCCTGGAGGGTGCGCTCAGGCTCGTACCGCCCTGGGAGACGAACGTCGCCGGGCACACGCTCATGTGGAACGTCCTGCTGCCGGCCGTCGTCCTGCCGGCCCTGCTGTTCCTCGTGCTGTACGCCTACCCGTTCGTCGAGCAGCGGCTGACCGGCGAGTGGCGTGAGGAACGCCACCGGTGCGACCGGCCGCGGGACCGTCCCGTGCGTACCGGGCTCGGTGTCGCCGGCATCACCTTCTACGGCGTCCTGCTGCTGGCTGGCGGCAACGACATCATCGCGGACACCTTCAAGGTCTCCCTGAACGCCCTGACATGGATCCTGCGCGTCTGCCTGATCGCGGCTCCGGTCCTGGCCTTCCTGCTCACCCGGCGGCTGTGCCACGCCCTGCTGGCGGAGGAGCAGCAGCGCCTGAGCGAGGGGGAGGAGAGCGGGGAGGTCCGCCAGACCGTGGAAGGCGGCTACGAGAGCGGCCACCGTCCCGTCACCCGGTTCCGGCCCGGAGCGCCCAGGAAGCCGCTCACCCCCCACGAGTCGCGTACTGGAACGCCATCCCGAGAACGCCCCGGACCAGTACGCCGACGCCGATGAGGAACAGCCACAGCCCGTAGACCACCCCCACGGCGGCGACGGTGAAACCCAGCGCCGTGATCACGGGCCAGGGGCTGTGCGCGGGGAAGAACTCCAGGGGGCCGGATCCGTCCGCCACTTCGGCGTCCGTGCGGTCCTGGGGGCGGCGCCCCCGGCGCCGGTACTGCACCGCGCAGAAGAAGGACACCAGGGCGGCCATGCCGAAGGCGATGATCAGTACCGCCGTACCGGCCGGCTCGCCCGACCACGCGCCGTACAGCGCGGCGGAGGCCCCGAAGAAGAGGGCGACGCCGCCGAAGAGCAGTGCCTCGATCTTCACCGCAGTCCCTCCTCCAGAGAGTGCCGCACGGTCTCGGGGTGGTGCAGGTCGAAGGCCGGCGATTCGGACCGCACGCGCGGCAGCGCCACGAAGTTGTGGCGCGGCGGCGGGCAGGACGTCGCCCACTCGAGCGCCCGGCCGAATCCCCAGGGGTCGTCCGACGTGACGCGTTCACCGTGCCGGGCGGTGTGCCAGACGTTGTACAGGAACGGCAGCGTGGAGATCCCGAGCAGGAACGCCCCCGTGGACGACAGCGTGTTGAGCAGGGTGAAGCCGTCGGCCGGTAGGTAGTCGGCGAAGCGGCGCGGCATGCCCTCCGCGCCCAGCCAGTGCTGCACCAGGAAGGTCAGCTGGAAGCCGGGGAACAGCAGCCAGAAGTGCACTTTGCCCAGCCGCTCGTCCAGCATCTTCCCGGTGAACTTCGGCCACCAGAAGTAGAAGCCCGCGAACATCGCGAAGACCACGGTGCCGAAGAGCACATAGTGCAGATGCGCCACGATGAAGTACGAGTCGGTGACATGGAAGTCGAGCGGCGGGGAGGCGATGAGGATGCCGCTGAGCCCGCCCAGGAGGAACGACACGAGGAATCCGAGCGCCCACAGCATCGGCGTCTCGAACGACAGGGACCCCCGGTGCATCGTGCCGATCCACGCGAAGAACTTGATCCCGGTCGGCACCGCGATCAGGAACGACGTCAGAGAGAAGAACGGCAGCAGCACGGCCCCGGTGGCGAACATATGGTGCGCCCACACGACCGCCGAGAGCATGGTGATCGCGATCGTCGCACCGATCATCGGCAGGTAGCCGAACTGGGGCTTGCGCGAGAAGACCGGGATGATCTCCGTCACGACCCCGAAGAACGGCAGCGCGACGATGTAGACCTCCGGGTGGCCGAAGAACCAGAACAGGTGCTGCCACAGCAGGGCGCCGCCGTTCGCGGCGTCGAAGACGTGCGCCCCGAACTTGCGGTCCGCCTCCAGGCCGAGCAGCGTCGCCGTGAGGACGGGAAACGCGGGCAGCACCAGGACCGAGGTGAACAGCACGTTCCAGGTGAAGATCGGCATCCGGAACATCGTCATCCCGGGGGCCCGCAGGCACATGATCGTGGTGATGAAGTTGACCGCGCCAAGCGTCGTCGACACGCCCGTCACCACCAGGCCCATCACCCACAGGTCGCCACCGGCACCGGGGGAGTGGTACGCGCTGTTCAGCGGGGCGTAGGCGAACCAGCCGAACGACGCGGCCCCGCCGGGCACCACGAATCCCGACGCGACCATCAGCCCGCCGAAGAGGTACATCCAGTACGACAGGGCGTTCAGGCGCGGGAACGCCACGTCCGGGGCGCCGATCTGCAGCGGCATCACCGCGTTGGCGAATCCGGCGAACATGGGCGTCGCGAAGAGCAGCATCATCACCGTGCCGTGCACCGTGAACAACTGGTTGTAGGCGTCCTGGGACATGAACTGCAGCCCGGGACGGGCCAGCTCCGCCCGCATCCCCAGGGCCAGCAGACCGGCGAAGAGGAAGAAGCAGAAGGCCGTGACCATGTAGAGACGACCGATCACCTTGTGATCGGTCGTCGTGCTCCAGCGCAGCAGCGCCCGGCCGAGTGAGGGCACCGGAGCGGTCTTCCGCCGGGCAGCGGGCGAGCCCTTCGCCAGTTCCGCCATCGTCCTCCTCCACGGGCCGTCGCCCCGCGCGGCCGTCGGTCCGTCGCACGGGCCGGACGGCACGCGAGCGCAGCGCGGGTGCCCCGGCCGCGCCGCGGGAAACCGGTCCGGACGAAGAAGGGGGCAGGGAGCCGGTCCCCGGCGACGGCGCCGGTCCTGACCACGACCGTTCGCCGCGACGGTATCGCCGGGACTCCGTGGCCGACGTCGCGCCACGCCTGTCGCGGGAGGGTTCACCAGGGTGGGCCGGGGCGGACGCGTGCGACTCGGGGAGCGCGAACCTCCGTGGTGTGTTCGTCCGACGGGCTGGGGCACCCGGCCCCGCATGACCACGATCCCTGTGGAAGCGATCGCCTCGAATGCCGCCGGGGGCGTTCTCGTCGCCTTCATCGGCGGCCTCGTCGTCGCCGGGGCTCTGGTGTGGGCCGTCCGGCCGGGCATCAGGGTGCGCCGCCGGGAACCGGCACCGCCGCGGCGCTGGGACCACCCGGCCGTGCCGCCCTCCGGCCCGGTCGGGGCAGCCCGGGAGCTGAGGGAGCCGAACGAGGTGCCGCGCGCAGGGGACGAGAGCGCACGCCTCACCCCGCACGAGATCCACGCCGTCACAGGCGAACGCAGCGAGAACCAGGACCGTCCCCGCCGGAGCCCCGGATCCAGCGGCTCGTTCGGCAGCGGCGGTTCGGGCGCGACCTGATCCGCCGGGCGCACCGGATCACGGCACGGGTGAGTCAGGAACGCGGCCCGCGGACCCGCTCGGCGCGCTCGGCCGCGTTCTTCTCCCTGATACGGGCCGCTTCCCTGCGGACCCCGGCCTGGGTGGTGCGCTCCTTCTCCAGCCACTCGGGCGGGTCCTGCTTCAACGCCTCGATCTGCTCGGTGGTGAGCGGTTTTGTGACCCCGCCGCGTGCGAGGCCCGCGATCGAGACACCCAACTTCGCCGCGACCACCGGCCGGGGGTGCGGGCCGTTGCGTCGCAGCTCCCGCAGCCACTCGGGCGGATCGGTCTGGAGCCCGTTCAGTTCGGTGCGCGAGACGGCGCCCTCCTGGAACTCGGCGGGGGTGGCGGGGAGGTACACACCCAGTTTCTTCGCCGCGGTCGCGGGCTTCATCGTCTGGGTGGTCGGGTGGGACGTCATGCTGTCAAGACTATCGGCCGTGTCGGGGGCCTCCGACCACGCACGGTAACCTGGGAGCGTGACAGGCTCGGCAGCATCCCCGTCGTTCCGGCTCGCCTACGTCCCCGGGGTGACGCCCGCCAAGTGGGTACGGATCTGGAACGAGCGACTGCCCCACGTCCCGCTGACGCTCGTTCAGGTACCGGCCGCCGAGGCGTCCCAGGCACTGCGCGACGGAGCGGCGGACGCGGGGCTGGTGAGGTTGCCGGTCGACCGCACGGTCTTCAGCGCGATCCCCCTCTACACCGAGACGACGGTGGTCGTGGTCCCCAAGGACCACATCGTGACCGCGGCGGACGAGGTGTCCGTCGGGGATCTCGCCGACGACGTGGTGTTCCACCCGCTCGACGACGTCCTCGGCTGGGACCAGCCGCCGGGGCGGCCCGCGTTCGAGCGCCCCGCCACCACGGCGGACGCCGTGGAACTCGTGGCGGCGGGCGTGGGCCTCCTCGTCGTCCCCCAGTCGCTGGCGCGGCTGCACCATCGCCGCGACCTCACCTACCGGCCGGTCGTGGACGCCCCGCAGTCGAGCGTCGCGCTGTCGTGGCCGCAGGACGCGAAAACCGACCTGGTCGAGGACTTCATCGGGATCGTCCGCGGGCGGACGGTCAACAGCACACGGGGCCGCGCTTCTGCCCACTCCGCCCCCGTGCAGCCGCAGCGCGGGCGCCCGGACGCGCTGGACGGCCGGCGCAAGCCCGCGGCGAAGACGACGGGCACGGGCACGACGGGCAAGAGCACACGGAGCGGTTCGGGCACCGCCAGGGGCGGCCGGCGCGGCAGGCCTCGCCGCCGGTCGTAGCCGCGCTCCGGCGAGCCGTGCGGGACGGTGGCCGCGGCCCCAGTCTGGAGATATCGGTTCCGGACCCGGAGGGCGAGATGAACACCATGCACGCGGTACGAGGACACCGGCGCGGCGGCCCGGAACAGCTGACCTACGAGGTCGCGCCGCGCCCGGTGCCGGGCGGGGGCGAGGTGCTGGTCGCCGTGCGTTCCGCTTCCATCACCCTGGGTGAGCTGGACTGGGACGCTACCTGGACCGATCGTCTGGACGGCAGCGGAAACCCCCGTGTGCCGGTCATCCCCTCCAAGGAGGTGTCCGGAGCCGTCGCCGAGGCGGGCCCCGGGGTGACGGACTGGGCCGTGGGCGACGAGGTGTACGGGCTGATCCCGTTCACCCGGGACGGGGCGGCCGCCGAGTTCACCGCCGTTCCCGCGGCCGTGCTCGCCGCCAAGCCCCCGCGGCTCGACCACGACCACGCGGCGGCGCTGCCGCTCGCCGGGCTGACGGCGTGGCAGGGCCTGGTCCGGCACGGTGGTCTGCGGCCGGGTTCCCGGGTGCTGGTGCACGGCGGCTCGGGCGGTGTCGGTTCCCTCGCGGTCCAGATCGCGGTGGCGCTGGGTGCCTCGGTCATCGCGACCGCCACCGCGGAGGGCGCCGACTTCGTCCGTGCCCTGGGAGCCGATCTGGTGGTCGACTACCGCCTGCAGCGCTTCGAGGACCACGTGAGGGACGTAGACCTGGTTCTCGACACGGTGGGCGGCGACACCCAGGAGCGCTCCTGGCAGGTGCTGCGCCCCGGCGGTGTCCTGGTGAGCATCGTGGCCCCGCCGGACCCCTCGAAGGAGGGGGGCGTGTTCTTCGTCGTCGAGCCCGACCGGGCCGGCCTGGAGGAGCTGTCCAGGCTGGTCGCGGAGGGCAGGCTGGTCCCGCGTGTGGACCGCGTGGTGCCGCTGGAGCGGGCCGCGGAGGCGTACGTGGCCCTGGAGGAGAGGCACCGGCGCGGGAAGATCGTGATCGAGGTGTCGTGACTGTCGGGCCGCACGCAGACCCGGCGCCTACGACGACGCGGCGCCTACGACGACGCGGCAGCCGAGTCCGCCAGCCACGCGTAGGCCGCGCGCGCCGTGAACTCCCCCTGCCCGCCGCGCAGCAGCAGGGCCGCGGTCGCGAACGCCGGATCGCCGGCCTGCGCGGCCACGTACGGGATCGCGATGCACCTCATCCCGGCAGCGTGCGCGGCGGCGGCGCCCGGCGCCGCGTCCTCCAGCACCACACAGTCGGCGAAGGGCGCGCCGAGGCGCCGGGCGGCCTCCAGGAAGACGTCCGGTGCCGGTTTGCCGTGCGCGACCTCGTCGGCCGAGACCGCCGCCGCGAACCAGGACGCGAGTCCCGTACCCGCCAGGATCGCCTCGATGGCCTCCGGTGACGAGCCCGAGGCCACCGCCATCGGGACCCCCTCTGCGGCCAGCAGTTCCACGAACTTCCGCATCTCCGGGTAGACCGGGGTGGAGGCGCGGGCCAGGTCCAGGTAGCGGCGGTTCGTCCCGGCGAGCAACTCCTCCAGCGGGGCCTCGATGCGGTAGCGCTCCTTCCACAGTTCGAGCGTCTCCCGCGTGCTGATGCCCACGTAGCGCTGGTGCTCCGCCCAGGTGAAGCCCATGATGCCGTGCTCGGCGAGGAGCTGCCGCCCCGCCTCGAAGTAGTTGGGCTCGCTGTCCACGAGGGTTCCGTCGAGATCGAAGATGACCGCGGTGGCGCCGAGGATGCTCATGAGGTCAAGGATGCCAAGAGGGGTGGCGGGCCCTGCCCCGGCGGCCCGCCCGGTCCGGCGGCACCGGTGCGGTCAGTTCGCGGCCGCGTGGCCGATCGACTCCACCAACGGCAGCAGCCGGTACGGCACACGCTCACGCAGGGCCACCTCGGTCCGGGTGCGGACGACGCCGGGCAGGCTGATCAGCGTCTGGATGACGTCCTCGAGGTGGGCGTTGTCCCGGGCCACGACCCGGGTCATCAGATCGCCGCCCCCGGTGATCGAGAACGCCTCCACGATCTCCGGCACGGTCGCGAGGGCGTCGCCGACGTCGTCCAGGTGCCCCTGCGTGACCTCGATGTGCACGAACGCGAGGACGGGGTGGCCCAGCGCGGCGGGGGACAGCGAGGGGCCCGTGCCGGTGATCACACCATCGCGCTCCAGACGGTCCAGCCGGGCCTGCAGGGTGCCGCGGGCGATGCCCAGGATGCGCGCGTACTCGCGCACACTGGTCCGCGGTTCCCGGAGCAGCAGCCGCAGGATGCGGGTGTCGAGTTCGTCGACGGCCATGGTCCGTTGGCCTCCCGGACGTACTGAGGGATCGCCTTCAACTGTACCAATGGCCCAGCCGAATGTGTATCGGTTGAGCCACTGCCTCCGAGATGCTTTCCTTGTGTCCATTGATGGCGCCGCGTAGCGCAGGACCGGTGAAGAAGCCGGAATCCGTGCCCGCGGCGCCATTCCCATGTCCTGGCGTGGTGATGACGACATGAAGCGGGAGCGGACTGCCGACGGTGAAGAAGATGTTCACGGCTCCGGATCCGGGGCTGTTGCGGCTGCGGGTCGCGCTGCGCGCGGTGCTCGGCATCGGCCTGGCCGTCACCGTGTGCGAGGCGGCGGGGCTGTCCCCGGCCGCCTCCGTCGCCGGAGGGCTCGCCGCGCTCCTCGCGCTGTTCACGGTCGCCGACCCGACCGTGCGGGGCCAGGCGGTCACCACCGCGCTGCTGCCCGCTGCCGGCCTGCCCGTCCTGGTGTTCGCGACCTCGCTGCACGACGTGCCCGTGGTGCGGGACGCGGTCTGGCTCGCGGTGGTCTTCGCCGGTGTCCACGCCCGGCGCTGGGGGCCGCGGGGCAACGCACTCGGCATCTTCGCGTTCATGGGCTTCTTCACCGCGCAGTTCCTGCACGCCGTCCCCGGTCTGCTCCCGGAGCTGTCCGCGGCCGTGGTGCTGTCACTGGCCGCCGCATCGGCCGTGCGGTTCGGCGTGTGGTGCGTCGAGCGCCGTACGCCCCCGCCCGCTGCGCCCGCCCCGCTCGACGGGAAGGGGCTCGCGCGGCCCGCCACCCGCCAGGCCCTCCAGGCGACCGCCGCCTGTGCCGTGGCGGTCGCGGCGGGCCAGGTGCTGTCGCACGAGCGCTGGTACTGGGCCGTCGGCACCGTCTGGTGGATCTTCGTGAACACGGCCTCCCGCGGTGAGACCCTCGTACGGGGCTTCCGGCGCGTTCTCGGCACGGTGACCGGCGTCGCCGCCGGACTCCTGATCGCCGTCCCGCTGCACGGGGCCCCGGTGCCCACGGCGGCGCTCGCCGCCGTCTGCGTGTTCGGCGTCTTCTACACGGCGGCGCTCTCCTACAGCTGGATGATCTTCTTCGTCACCGTCCTGGCGGGCCTGCTGTACGGCCTCCTGGGCGTCCTGCGCCCGGGCCTGCTCGGTCTGCGCCTCGCGGAGACGGGCGTCGGGGCGCTGGCGGCCGTGCTCGCCGTCGCCTTCGTCCTGCCGATCACCACGCACGCGGTCACCGATCAGTGGGTGCGCCGGGCCGTGCAGGCGGTGCACGACTGCACCGCCGCCTCGACACGGCGGCTGGCGGGCGACGCGGAGGCGGACCCGGCGTCCCGGGCGGCGGAGCTCGACGCGCTTCTGACGCGGGTGGGGCAGGCCCTCGCGCCGCTGGTGCATCCGCTCAGTCCGCTGCGGGCCCGCAAGGCGCGGGCCCGCAGCATCCTCGCGCTGCTGGACGTGTGCGCCCGGGAGACCCGCGGGCTGGCCGCCCTCGCCGCTGCCCCGGAGGCATCGCACGACGCTCGTCTCACGGCCGCGTGCCGACGCGTCGAGGCCGCGGCGGAGACCCTGCTCGGGGCGGTGCCCGAACGCGTCCTCACGGCCTCGGTGAGCGCCCCGGCGCACCACCCCGGCGCCGAGCGGGCCCTCACCCATCTCCACGGGCTCGAACGGGCGCTGGTCGCCCTGACTGCGCCTCTGTGCGCAGCGACGCCAGCCCGAGCCTGACCCCTTTTGGTCTAGACCTGCGCTACCGTCGTCCCGGCATGCGTCGGCGAGAGGGGACGGCAGTGGCGGACGGCAGCGGGCGGCAGCGGCGGGCCTACATCGGGTCGTTCACGGCAGCGGGAGGGCACGGTGTCCTCGTGGCGGACGTGGCCCCCGGCAGCGGCGCGCTCACCGTCCTCGGCGCCGCGGACGGCGTACCCGATCCGTCCTACCTCGCGGTGTCCGGGGACATGCTGTACGCGGTCAGCGAGACGGCGGACGGCGCGCTCGCCGCGTACCGCCTCGGTGGCGGCACACCCGAACTCGCCGGTGCGCCCGTCCCTGTCGGCGGCAGCGGGCCCACGCACCTGAGCGTGCACGCCGGCCATGTCCTGACCGCCAACTACGGCTCCGGCAGTATCACCGTCGTTCCGCTGCGGGGCGACGGCACCGTGGCAGACGCTCCCTCCGCCGTGCTCCGGCACCGGGGGTCGGGGCCGGTTCCGCAGCGCCAGCAGGGACCGCACACCCATCAGGTGCAGCCCGACCCGAGCGGGCGGTGGGTCGTCGGCGTCGACCTGGGCACGGACTCGGTCCTCGTGTGCGTGCTGGAGGGCGCTGCGTTGCGGCTGCACCGCGAGATCGCGCTGCGTCCCGGCGCCGGGCCGCGCCACCTGGCCTTCCACCCGGACGGGGACCGCGCCTACGTCCTCAACGAACTGACCCCGACGGTCATCGTCTGCCGCTGGGACGCCGGGAGCGGCGCCCTGGAGCCGGTGGCCGAGACGCCCGTGCTGCCGGACCCGCCCGCGGGCGACGCCTATCCCTCGGGGATCGCCGTCTCGCCCGACGGGCGCTTCGTGTGGACCGCCACGCGCGGCGCGGACGTGCTGTCCGTGCTCGCGGTCGAGGGCGACACGCTGAAGCCGGTCACCACGGTGCCGTGCGGGGGCGCCTGGCCGCGCGCGATCACCTTCTCGGACGGCTTCCTGTACGTCGCCAACGAACGCTCGGGCGATGTGACCTGGTTCGCCGTGGACCCCGAGACCGGGGTGTTGCGGCGGGGTGGATCGGTACGGGCGCCGGCGGCTTCCTGCGTCGTCCTCGGCTGAACCGGACACCGGGGGACGGTTCCTGCCGCACCGCGCCGGCGCCCGCCTCCACACCCCGGCCCGGGGCGGCGAGGGGCCCGCTCCGACGGAGCGGCCCCCCGGGCGTACGGCAGTCCTCGTGCGGCTCAGCGGGCCGGCGTGCTCTGCGGCTGCTGCGGGGCGATGCCCAGGGTCGTCGTGTACTTGGCGAGCGCCAGCTTGCCGATCGCGGGATAGGGGCCGAGGGGCTCGGCGGCGTCGCAGCCCGCCTCCTTGGCGGCCGCGGCCAGCAGTTCCGCGTCGAGTTCCGGGCCGATCAGGTAGGGCGCGAGCGCCAGTTGCTGGGAGCCCGAGGAGCGCAGTTGCTCCGCGACGGCCGTGATCGAGCCCTCCTGGTCCAGCGCCGCCGCCATCACCGGCACGGCGAGCCGCGCGGCCAGCAGCATGCCGGTGATCCCGGCCGCCTGCACGGCCTCCTCGCCGCCCACCGAGGCGAGGATGATGCCGTCCGCGGCCGTCGCCACGGTGAACAGCCGGGCACGGTCGGCGCGGGCCAGACCGGCCTCGGACAGGCGCACGTGCAGGGCCTCGGCGAGCAGCGGGTGCGGGCCGAGCGCATCGGTCAGATCGGCCGCGACACGGCTGTCCATGACGGCCTGACGGACCCGGCGCAGCAGCGCGCTGTCCGGACCGGCCAGCAGCGGCACCACGACGGCGACGGGGCCCTCGGGCTCCTTGGTCTCCACGCCGGCGGCGACAGCCTGTTCGTAGCGCTCGGTGCGCTCCTCGGCCGTCTTGGTGAGAACGGACTGGAGGGAGGGGAACTCGGAGCCGTCCCCGTCCAGGTAGCCGATCCGGGCGTCGAGGCCGGGCAGCTCGGAACGCGCGATGCTCACGACCTCCTCGGCGAGGCTGCGCGTGGCGGTGCTGGGCGTGCCCGGCACCGCGAGGACGAGCGCGGGCGCGCCCTCGGGAGCCGCCACGGGTTCCGGGCGGCGGTGCCGGCCGGGCTGACGGGGTCGCGGCATTCGTACTGGCAGGCCGGATGCGGGCCCAGTGGGGGAGCTCATGGCGCCGCATGCTACTGGCTTTCTGGGCTCCCTTGTTCGGTGAGGGTGCGGGTGAGCGGTATCCGTCCTGTTTTGTCTGATGAGTTACGTGCCGATGAGACGTGATCGGTACGGTCTGACCTTTCTGTCGTGCACCGGGAGCAACGCCTCTCTCTCGGCAAGGGGGGTCACCCGCCCTTTTCGGGCATCACGCGCAGCAGCCGCCCGTCGCACGGGAGTTCGAGCGTGTCGTTCGCGAGTGCGAGCGCGATACGTACGGCGCCGTGCAGAGGGTCGCCTTCCGCGGAGGCCGTCCGGGCGTGTGGCAGCCGTTGCGCCAACTCCTCCCGCAGCGGCGCCACGAGCACCTCTCCCATCCTGAACAGACCACCCGTGAGGGCGACCAGGGGCTCACCCGCGGAGGGGCACACGGCGGCCGCGGACTCGGCCATGTTCCGGGCCGCCGCGCGCAGGATTCCGGCCGCGACCGGGTCCTCGGCCGCGCAGCCGGCCACCTCGGGGGCGAACGAGGCGAGCACCGCGGGCCGGTCGGCACGCGGGTAGACCTTCCCGGGCAGCCCGGCGACCGGCCCGAACACCGCCTTCGCCCGCCCCAGCAGGCGATCCGAACCGCCGGGCCGTCCGTCGTGGGCGCGCAGCGCCGCCTCCAGCCCCGCCCGGCCGATCCACGCGCCGCCCCCGCAGTCGCCCAGCAGATGGCCCCAGCCGTCCGCCCGGCGCCAGCTCCTGAGGTCCGTGCCGAGCGCGATCAGACCGGTGCCCGCGGCGATCACCGCTCCGGGACGCGTGCCGAGCGCGCCCGTGTAGGCGGTGACGGCATCCGCGGCCAGCGCCACCCTGCGCACGCCGAACTCACGGGCCAGCGCCGGAGGAAGCTCCGCTCGCAGGCGGTCGCCCAGTGAGGCGAGCCCGGCCGCCCCGATCGCGACCGCACACAGCCGGGGATCACCGGCGTCGCCCAGCAACCGCCGTGCCATCGGCAGCAGTTGCGCCAGCAGATGGCCGGCGTCGATGCCGCGGGTACCCGTGCGGACCGGCTCCCCGGACAGGGCCGGGGACGTCGCGGCCGAGGCCGGACCACCACGCGGCGCGAGCACGACCCGCAGCCCGGAACCTCCGGAGTCCACGGCGAGGACGGCCTCCGGCACATGCCCCGACGCCCCCGCCGCCGGGCCGTCCACGAGGCCCCGCCGCCTCACGGCAGTCGCCGGTCCACCGGCTGCGGCTGCCGGACCAGCGGGTCGTCGGCCCGGCTGAACGGCGGCACACCCCGCTCGGTCCACGGGGCGAGGCCGCCGTTCGAGGGCTGGGGCAGCCCCAGGTGACTCCGGCGGAGTGGCTTGATCACTGGAGGCAACAGGCTCCCCTCCCTTCCGGTGGCCGACCGCGAGATCCGCCGGACCGGCCCGGTGGCCTCGATGAGGAGGAAGAGTAGCGCCGAGCGCGGCGTCCGCGCGCGGGGCCTGCCGCGTGTGCGGGACCCCGGCGCGTGCCAGTAGGGTGACGCGCTGTGGCACCACGACCCTTGCATGAACTTGTCGAAGCAGGCTGGGCGAAGGCTCTTGAACCCGCGGCCGAACGTATCGCTGCGATGGGGGACTTCCTCCGGGCCGAGATAGCGGCCGGCCGGACCTACCTTCCGTCCGGAGCCAATGTCCTGCGGGCCTTCCAGCAGCCCTTCGACCACGTCCGCGTCCTGATCGTCGGCCAGGATCCCTACCCCACCCCGGGGATGGCCATCGGGTTGAGTTTCGCGGTGGCGCCAGAGGTGCGTTCGCTGCCGGGCAGTCTGGAGAACATCTTCCGCGAGATGCACTCCGACTTGGGGCTGCCCAGGCCGTCCAACGGCGATCTGACGCCATGGACGCAGCAGGGCGTGCTGCTGCTCAACAGGGCGCTGACCACGGCCCCGCGCAAGCCGGGCGCGCACCGGGGCAAGGGCTGGGAGGAGGTCACCGAGCAGGCCATCCGGGCGCTGGCGGCGCGGCAAGCCGCTGGTGTCCATCCTGTGGGGGCGTGACGCGCGCAATCTGCGGCCGTTGCTCGGGGATCTCCCGGCGATCGAGTCCGCCCATCCGTCGCCGATGTCGGCGGACCGCGGTTTCTTCGGTTCGCGTCCGTTCAGCCGGGCCAACGACCTGCTGACCCGGCAGGGGGCGCAGCCGGTGGACTGGCGCCTGCCGTAGCGACGGCCTCCGCCGCGTGCGAGCCTCCTCGGCTGAGTACCAGCAGGTTGTGATCACCGCAGGCACCCACGGCAGGTGGGCGCACGTCAGCTGCGTCCACCCGGCCGAGCCGCCGGGCTTGACGCCGAGGAGTGTGCCACGGGCCAGTTGCCCGACGTCCTCAGGCAACACCCGCGGCATCGGCGCTTTGGCGGTCACTCCGACATGTCCCGTTGGGGGCCCAACCGCCGTGCCGCGCGGCGCATCTGACGGCGGCTTTTTTTACCGGCTCAGTGGCTGAGTCACTGAGCCACCTCTTGTACTGACCGGTAGGTGTGCCCCATCCTCGGTACGTCGGTCGCCCGCCCAGCGCGCTGCGGCGGCAGTGAGTCCTGAGTGGCGTTCGCCCTGCTCCGCTTACGGGAGGTCCCGTGTTTCCTCTGCGTCTTCGTGTCTCCGCAGCCGGCTGCGCGCTGGTTCTGGGCGCGTCGGCGGCGCTGCTCTCGAGCAGCACCGCCGTTGCGGCATCCTCGAAGCCGGTCGTCCGCGAGGGCCCGGTCCGTCAGGCGACCAGCTCCGCAGGGGCCGCCGACGCGTCCGTGGGCCCGTTCACCGAACCGGGTTTCGCCGCCGACTGCACCTGGCACGAGTTCGGGGAGGGGGAGCAGCCGCCGTGGTGGCTGACGTTCGCCGACCCGCTGTGCGTGGAGTACAGCAAGCGGGACATCACCGTCGACGACGGAGGGGCCCTGCGGTTCCTGGTGGCCGAACCCTCCCGGTTCGCCATCGCCATGGTGACCTGCCACTACTACCAGAAGGACCACTGGAGCGTGCAGTCCACCCACGGCGCGACGCCGTGGGTGGCGTGGGACGGTCAGTACTGGTGGGACAAGGCCGCGAGACGGGCCGGAGCCCGCCTGACCAACTTCCGCATCGACGGACACACGGTGGGCATCGGAGACGCGGTCGCCGCTCTCGAACCGGACTTCCCCGACGTCGCCCGCGCGCTGAGCGATTACGGTCGGGCCGCGGGCGAGACCGGACTGACCGTGTCCCTGCCGTACGACCTGCGCTGCGCACTGGCCGGGTGAGTCACCATGACCGGACCCGACCGGAGATCCATCCTCAAGGCACTGGTCGCCACGTTCGCAGGACTGTCCGTCGGCGGTTTGGGCGCACCCGCTGCCGCCGCCGCATCCGAGAGCTGGACGACGCAGACCCTCGAGGCGTTCGCCGACACCCTGATCCCGGGCCAGCGCCGCTTTTCCGGTGACGTGGCGGTCGCCGGGGCGGTCACCGGCCCCGGTGCGGTACAGGCCGGTGTCGTCGCCCTCCTCGAGTCGCCCGAACTGCCGGTGGCGCCGCTGCTGCCGGCGATCGCGGCGCTGCTGGACGCCCGCGCCGTCGCCTATGCCGCACTTCGGCTGATCTGGCTGCCACCGACGCACCCGCCCTTCGTGGGCCTGTCCTTCTCCGACCGCACCGCCCTGGTCGGCGGCCTGTTCGACCCCGACGACCCGGACCGGCCGATATGGCAGGTGATGAGCCTGCTGGTGGGGCTGGCGTTCGACACCGCCGGACAGCAGGACACCGTCGACGCCCTCGGCCAGGGCCATCCCGGACTGACGTGGCTGCGTTTCCCCGAGCCGGACGCTGACGGCCTCTGGCGTTTCCCCGATTTCTCCTACGGCCGCCCGCTCGCGGAACTCCATCCGAACACGACCGCTTCCGGGAGCCCGGCATGACGGCGCAGACGACGGACGTCCTGGTGATCGGCAGCGGCTTCGGCGGCGCGATCCCGGCCTACTACCTCGCTGCGGGCGGAGCCCGCGTCACTGTTCTGGAGCGGGGCCCCCGTGCGGCCGCCGCCGACTTCACGCATTCGATGCGCCTGGGCACGTACAACAAGATCGTGGACGTGATCCGTGGCGACGGAGTCGCGGTGGTCGCAGGCAACTGCGTCGGTGGCGGGAGCGTCGTCTACTTCGCCGCCTCACTGCGCGCACCGTCCTTTGTCTTCGAGCGCCAGGGCAACCTCGGCCGCCGGCTGTGGCCGGCCTCCCTGACCCGGGCCGCCCTCGACCCCTGGTACGACCGGGTCGAGGAGGCGCTGCCGGTCACTCGGACCGACTGGCCGGACGTGTCCTATGCGGGCGGGGTCCTGGCCGCCGCCTGCCGGCGGGCCGGACACACCTGCAATCCCGTGCCGGTGGCGGTCGACACCACCGCCTGTACCAACTGCAACTGGATGCTCTCCGGCTGCCGCTTCGACGCCAAACGCTCCCTGCTGCTCAACTACCTGCCGGCGGCGGAGGCCCATGGCGCGGACATCCGCCCGCTGCACGAGGTGCAGACCATCACCCCGTCGCCGCTGTCCGGCTATCGCTACGCCGTCGGCTACACCGTCCTGGACCCCGACGACTACAGCTGCACCGCGCAGGCCGGCGTCGTCCACGCCAAGGTCGTCGTCCTCGCCGCCGGCGCCGTGGGCACGCCCGTGATCCTCCAGCGCTCCGCCCTCCTCCTCGGGGGCATCCCGGCCGCCGTGGGGCGCTACTTCTCCGGTAACGGCGACCGCGTCAGCGTCGCGGACATCGTCGAGGACAAGGCGCGCTCCCTGCTGGGCCTGTCACGTCCCGACGGGTTTGCCTACCAGGGGCTGCCCGTGGGCCGGCCCATCACCGCCGCCACCTACGACCACCTGGATCCGACCGCCCCGGAGTACAGCCGCTTCACCCTCCAGCAGATCTACTTCCCCCCGCTGACCAACGTGCTGGCCCAGAGCGCCGGGTCACCCGCCTGGTTCGGCATCGAGAAGCGGAACATGCGGGCCCGGTGGCGCTCCTGGCTCACCCTGCTGGCCATGACCGAGGACGACAACGAAGGCACCTTCGGGGCCGTCCCGCTCACCGGCGGCTTCACCCGGCTGGCGCCGGGGCTCGGACTGGGCACGGTGACCTACCAGCCCACTTCCCGTACCCGCCGGGCATGGGACCGGGCCGACACCGCACTGCGGGAAATCCTGGAGAAGGACGGCCTCTCCCGGGTCCGCCCGTGGAGCGAGGACGTATCCGGCACCGTCACGGCCCATCCGCTCGGCTCGGCGCGGATCGGCGACGATCCCGCCACCAGCGCGCTCACCGACGGCCATGAGCTACGCGGCCACAGCGGACTGTTCGTCACCGACGGCGCCGCCGTCCCCACCTCCCTCACCGTCAACCCCTCACTGACCATCGCGGCCCTGGCCGAACGTGCCGTCGCCACGATCGCCACCCGCGCCGCCGACGCCGGGGTCGCGCTCCGCCGCGACATTCCGCTGCCCGGCCGCTGACGGGGCCGTGGCCGGCAGCGGGACCAGCAGCGCGCCACCCACGCCTTCGGCGGGCTGTGAAAGACCCGGCAGCACCCGATCCGCCCCACTCTTCCGCCTGAACGCAGATGCCGCCCCGCCGATCAGCGGCAGGGCCGGCACCTGCGCGGGTCTCCGTCTCCCGCACGACCGTGCCGTCACGGACCCCTGCCGGGACCCCACCCCGGACAACGGGGTGCAGGACGGGCGAACCACGACTTCGCGGCATGTGAAGCCCATCACCGAAGGGATCGACATGGCAATCTCCCGTCGCAGGCTCCTGACAGTTGCCGGCGTGGCTGTGGTAGCCGCGGCCATCGATGTCGGAAGCCTGCGCGCCGTCGCCAGCGCCGCGTCGCCGCCGCTCGGCACCGGTGCGGCATTCGGGCTCACGACTCTGGACCAGACGGTGCAGATCGGTCCCGACCTGGGCATGGGGTACCACGGTGTGGCCGCCGGCCCCGGCGAACCGCACATCATCCGCAACGACTTCACCCTCACCACCACGCCGCAGGTCACCCGTTCGCTGATCGCCTTCGCCCAGATGTCCGACCTGCACATCGTCGACGACCAGTCCCCGCTGCGCGTCGAGTGTCTCGACCGGCTCGCGGACTACGGACCCCCGCACTACAACTCGTACCCGACCGAATCGGCGTACCGCGCGCACGAATTCCTTTCGACGCAGACGACCGATGCGATGTGCCGAGCCGTCCGGCAGGTTCTCCGGAGTCCGCGGACCAGCACACCGCTGGCCTTCACCGTCGTCACGGGCGACGCGGTCGACAACTGCCAGTACAACGAGTCGCGGTGGTACATCGACCTGCTCGACGGCAACACGGTGCACCCGGACTCCGGTGACCTCACCACGGACGAGAGCGTGGCGAGCGGCCGGTTCGGGACGGACACCCACTACTGGCATCCGGAAGCACGGCAGACCCCGCCCGACAACAACGCGCTCCACGGCTTTCCGGTCGTGAGCGGTCTGCTGAAGGGCGCCCGCAGACCGTTCACGGCAACCGGGTTGGGCATGCCCTGGTACGCCGCCTACGGCAACCACGATGCGCTCGTCCAGGGCAACGTCCCGATCGACATCCTCCCCTTCGACCCGCTCAAGAGCATCGCCACCGGCTCCACCAAACTGACGGAGATCGAGGGAGTTCCGGACGTCTTCGACAACACTGCGACGTACTACCTGGACCTGCTCAAAGACATACTGACGGGCGAATTCACCCTCCAGACCGCCCACGTGACGGAGGATCCGTCCCGGCGGCTGCTATCGCGGAGCGACTTCGTCGCCGAGCACTTCAACACCACCGGTGTGCCTCGCGGGCACGGGTTCACGTCCGGCAGCGACCGGGCCTACTATGCGATTCCCTCGGGGCCGAACGACATGTTCCAGTTCCTGGTGCTGGACACGACCAACACCAGCGGCGGCGCCAACGGCGCCATCGACCAGGACCAGTGGAACTGGCTGAACGCCCAGCTCCAGGCCAACAGCTCACGTTACGAACTCGACGACTCCGACGGCAGCCGGGCCAGGACGGTCATCAACCAGCCCGGCGTGACCGACAAATTCATCGTCATCTGCTGCCATCACACGCTCGGTTCCATGGACAACACGGACAGCGGGTCCCCGTACGGCGGCACGGAACTCCGCAACCTGCTGCTGCGCTTCCCGAACGTGATACTCATGGTCGACGGCCACACGCACACCAACAACATCTGGGCCCACAAGGCTTCCTGGCCGTCCGCCATCGGCAACGGCTTCTGGGAGGTGAACACGGCCTCGCACATCGACTGGCCCATCCAGAGCCGGATCTTCGAGATCGCCGAAGGCGATGGCATCCTGTCGATCTTCACGACCATGGTCGACTCCGACGCACCGCTGTCGTGCAACGGGGACACCAGCACCCCTGCCGCCCTCGCCTCGTTGGGACGCGAGCTGGCGGCCAACGACCTCCAGGCGGTGGCGGCCGGTATCGGCAAGCGCCGTGGAACAGCCGATGCCCGCAACACACAGCTGCTCCTCCCCGCTCCCTTCTCCCTGCCCGCCGGACGCGGCACGCCGCTTCCGAGCGTCGGCTGGCCGGTGGTTCAGCAGGGGGCGAGCGGTGAGCGG
This sequence comes from Streptomyces caeni, assembly GCF_042678285.1. Lineage (NCBI taxonomy): Bacteria > Bacillati > Actinomycetota > Actinomycetes > Kitasatosporales > Streptomycetaceae > Streptomyces > Streptomyces caeni. The sequence continues at coordinate 34,405 of NZ_JBHUDX010000013.1, read as the reverse complement.
GTCAGGACCGCGCAATACCTGCTCAACGCCCGGGGGGCGACGCTGAGCGTGGACGGCTTTTTCGGCCCGCTCACCGGCGGCGCGGTGCAGTCCTTCCAGTCCAGCCGCGGTCTGTCCGCCGACGGGATCGTCGGACCCGCGACCTGGCGGGCCCTCGCCGTTGTGATGCAGCAGGGCAGCAGCGGGCCCGCGGTGACGGCGTTGCAGCGCCAGCTCAACGCCCACGGGGCCGCGCTGAGCGTGGACGGCTCCTTCGGTTCGGCCACCGACAGCGCGGTGCGGTCCTTCCAGTCCGCACACAGCCTGCCGGCCGACGGGGTCGTCGCGTCCACGACCTGGCAGACGCTGACCGCGCTGTGACGCGGACCGCCCACGGGACTGCCGACCGGCCGACGCCGAGCCGCCGGTGCCGCGTGGTGGGAACGCGGCACTGCGCGGGCGGCTGGCCGGGAACGGTACGGTCGGCGGCAGGCAGGTGTGCCCCCTGGCGGTCTCCAGGCCCAGCCGGGTTCGGCGATCTCACGCAACGGTCGTGGCGCCAGGGGCGTCACGGAGTGCTGCCGGTGCGGAGTCGTTCACGGTCAGGCGTCGCCTCAGCCGATCACCGCCGCTCGTACGCACAGCACGTCCGGCAGGTGGGAGGCGAGTTGCCGCCAGCTGTCGCCGTCGTCCGCCGACGCGTACACCTCGCCGTTGCGGTTGCCGAAGTACACGCCCGCCGGGTCCGCGTCGTCCGTGCACAGGGCGTCGCGCAGCACCGTGCCGTAGTGGTCCTCGCGCGGCAGACCCGCCGTGAGCGCCTCCCACGTCGCGCCCGCGTCCGCCGTGCGGAAGACGCGGCACCGGCGGTCGGCCGGGACACGGTCCGAGTCCGCGGTGATCGGGAAGACGTACGCAGTGTCCCCGCGGTGCGGATGGGCGGCCACGGCGAACCCGAACGTCGACGGCAGCCCCTCACCGATGTCCGTCCAGTGGGCGCCCGCGTCGTCGCTTCGGTACACCCCCCAGTGGTTCTGCAGATACAGCCGGTCCGGGTTCGCCGCATCCCGGGCGATCTTGTGTACGCACTGGCCGAACTCCGGGTTCGGGTCGGGCAGGAACACCGCGGAGACACCGGAGTTGGACGGCTCCCAGCTGGCACCCCCGTCCTGGGTCCGGAACACCCCGGCCGTCGACACAGCGACCGTCACCGCCTTCGGATCCCGCTTGTCGGTGAGTACGGTGTGCAGACCCTCGCCCCCGCCGCCCGGCACCCATTTGCCGCGCGTCGGATGCTCCCACAGGGGGCGGACGAGCTCGAAGCTCTCGCCCCGGTCCTCGGAGCGGTAGAGCGCGGCCGGTTCCGTGCCCGCGTACACCACGTCCGGCTCGGCGGCGGCCGGGTGCAGCTGCCATACCCGCTCCAGCGAAGCGTCCGTGTCCTTGGGGAACCGGACGGCGGGCTGCGCCGGCTCGGTCCAGGTGCGGCCCAGGTCGTCGGAGTGGAAGACGGACGGTCCCCAGTGCGAGCTGTCCCCTCCGGCCAGCAGACGCGGGGTGCCGCCCCGGGTGTCGATGGCGACCGAGTAGACGGCTTGCGCGTTGAAGCACGGACTGTCGTCGAACTCCCAGGCGCCGCCTCGTCGTCGTGCGATGAACAGCCCCTTGCGAGTACCTACGGTGAGCAGAACGTCGGCCATGCCGACCACCTCCGAAACGCCGTTGTCCCAGACATGGGCCAGTCTGCACCCCGGCACTGACAGCCACCTCCGTGTGCGGTTTCCGTGCAGGTCGGCGCCGTGTTGCCGCGAGCTGGAGGGAGATGCCGCGGCGGGCCGGGCCGGTGGTCCGGATCCCCGTGCGCCCGGGCTCGGACGCACGGGGATCCGGCCGGTTGACGGACATCACATGAGCGCGGGCCCGCCGGCACGCGTACGGGACGGCGGCCGGGCGTGTGCCCGCGTGAGGTGGATGGCATCGATGAGACGGCCGGCATCGGTGACGGCGTTCCGTGGCCCCGCGGTGTGGCTGTGGCGGTGGCGGCGCAATCCGCTGCGGCGCGGCAGCGATGTGCTGGAGGCGTGGCTCGTGCTCGCGGTCTGGGTCCTGATCGTGGTCGGCGGCGTGCTGACGGGACTGGCGGCGACCCACGCGGTGGAGCGCGGGATGGCCCGGGAGCGGGCCGAGTGGCGCCCGGTGGTGGCCCTGCTCAGCCAGGACGCGCCGCGGGCGGCCGCCGCGAGGGTGTCCCGTCCGGCACGGGTGTGGGCGAAGGTGCGCTGGACCGGAACGGACGGCTCGCCCCACTCCGGCCTGGCCCGTGTTGCCGCTGGCAGCCCGACGGGCACGGCCGTCACCGTGTGGACCGACCGTGACGGGTCTGTGGTGTCACGGCCCGCGACCGCGTCCGAGGCCCGGACGCGCGCGGCCGCGGTCGGTGCGCTGGCGGGAGTGGGTGTGGGGGTGGTCCCCTTCACGAGCGGGCGGATCATTCGCGGCTGCCTGGAGCGGCGCCGCATGGCGCAGTGGGACGAGGCATGGGCGCGGTTCGGGCGGACGTGGGGGCACAAGACGGGCTGACGCGGTCGCGCGGGCCGGTCACCCGGCGGGAACGACGGGCTCCCGGACACCCGGCCGGGGACCGGCCGCCGACGGCACCGGCCCCCGGCCGACGGCACCGGATCGACGGCCGGCGGTACCGCCCAGGACGTTCGGTCCCCGGCGGGGGCCGTTCGGCCGTCGCGGCGTGGCCGGTTCCCAGTGGTGCCCCGCGCGGCGCCGGCGTTCCTACGCCAGCGACAGGAAGAGCTTCTCCAGGCGCGCCCGTATCTGCTCGCGGTCCTCCGCGGGCTCCGTGTCGTCCTCGCCGTCGACGAGGCACTGCTGCAGACCGGTCGCGATGATCGCGAAGCCGGCCCGGTCGAGGGCGCGCGACGCGGCGGCGAGCTGGGTGACCACGTCCTCGCAGTCGCGGCCTTCCTCGATCATCCGGATCACACCGGAGATCTGGCCCTGCGCACGACGCAGTCGGTTCAGCACGGCTCGTAGCTCGGCGCCCGCGAGATCCAGGTCCACGCTCACTCCTCAGACATACCCCTCGGGGTAATCTACCCCCCTTCGGGTTATCAGCGACAATCAAGGATGACAGGGATGCCCGGCGGCGGGACAGCCGGGCCGGGTGGGACCGCCGGCTCAGACCGAGCGGTGGTACTGCTCCGGAACCCGTACCGCGGCGCCCAGTTCGCGGGCCGCGAGGCGGGCGAACGAAGGATTGCGCAGGAGTTCGCGGCCGAGGAACACCGCGTCCGCCTCGCCGCTGACCAGAATCTTCTCGGCCTGTCCGGCCTCGGTGATGAGCCCGACCGCGGCGACCGGCAGCGATGTCTCCGCCTTCACGCGGTTGGCGAAGGGGACTTGGTACCCGGGGCCCGCCGGCACGTGCACGCCCGCGGCGTTGCCGCCGGTCGAGACGTCGAGGAGGTCCACGCCGTGGGCCCGGAGATCGGCCGCGAAGCGGACGGTGTCGTCGGCCGTCCACCCGTTCTCGCCCAGCCAGTCGGTGGCGGAGACGCGGAAGAACAGCGGCTTGTCGTCCGGCCACACCTCCCGCACGGCGTCGACGACTTCGAGCGGGAAACGGGTGCGGTTCTCGTACGAGCCGCCGTAGGCGTCCGTGCGGTGGTTGGAGTACGGGGAGAGGAACTCGTTGAGCAGGTAGCCGTGCGCGCCGTGGATCTCGACGACCTCGAAGCCCGCGGTCAGGGCGCGGCGGGCCGCGTCCGCGAACCGGCCCACGATGTCCCTGATGCCGTCCGCGGTCAGCTCGGTGGGCACGGGGTGCTCCGCCGTGAAGGGGAGCGGGCTCGGGGCGACCGGCTGCCACCCGTAGGCGTCGGGGCCGACGGGCGCACCGCCCTTCCAGGTGCGGTCGGTCGACGCCTTGCGGCCGCTGTGCGTGAGTTGGACTGCCGGCACCGTGCCCTGCTCCGTGAGGAAACGCGTGATCCGGCGGAACGCCTCGGCCTGTGCGTCGTTCCAGAGGCCCAGGTCGTAGGGAGAGATGCGGCCCTCGGGGGAGACGGCCGTCGCCTCGACGACGATCAGTCCGGTGCCGCCGGTCGCCCGCGCCGCGTAGTGCGCGAAGTGCCAGTCCCGGGGCGCGCCCGTTCCCGGGCCCTCCGGTGCCGCCGAGTACTGGCACATGGGAGGCATCCAGATGCGGTTCGGGATGGTCGTGCCGCGCAGGGTGAACGGCTCGAACAGCGTGCTCACGGCGGACTCCATTCGGTGCGGGGTCGACGGACGGCTCGTACGATAGGCATCGTAGTACGCTGAATGTCAAACTACGATAGGTCTCGTACAATGAGGGGGCCCCCGGTTCACCTCCCGGACGCACTGGAGCCGTCGTGACCACAGCCGCCCCCGCCACCAGCAGCCGTGCCCTTCCGCACCCGGCGCGCGACGAGATCCGCCTGGAGGCCGTGCTGCACGCGTTGTCCGACCCCGTGCGGCTCCAGATCGTGCGTGAGCTCGCCGCCGACGGCGACGAGCTCACCTGTTCGCAGTTCGGCCTGCCGGTCACCAAGTCCACGACCACGCACCACTTCCGGGTGCTGCGCGAGAGCGGTGTGATCCGGCAGACCTACCGGGGCACGGCCAAGATGAACGTCCTGCGCAGGGACGACCTAGACGGCCTCTTCCCGGGACTCCTCGACACCCTGCTCACCGCCGCCGCTCACCAGGCCGACCGCGTCGGAGGCCGCACCGGCGGCTGAACCGGCCTTCGAGGGAAGGTGGTTGAAGAGCAGGTTCAATACGATCGCGGTCAGGCACCCGGCGCTGATCCCGCTGTTCATCACCGTCTGGAACCAGTCGGGGAACTTTCCGTACACCGTCGGCACGCCGACCGGCAGCATGCCGACCGCCAGCGAGACGGCCACCACGGTCAGGTTGTGGTTGCCCTTGAAGTCCACCTGCGCCAGCGTGCGCAGCCCGGCGGCGGCGACCGTCCCGAACATCACCAGGCCGGCGCCGCCCAGCACCGGCGCCGGAACGGCCGCGACCACCGCGCCCAGTTTGGGCAGCAGGCCCAGGACCACGAGGATGCCCCCGGCGGTCGCCACCACCCAGCGGCTGCGCACCCGGGTCATGCCGACCAGGCCGACGTTCTGCGCGTACGCCGTGTACGGGAAGGTGTTGAACACGCCGCCGAGGACCGTGGAGAGCCCGTCGGCCCGCAGTCCGTCCGCGAGCGACCGCGGCTCGGCCCGCCGGCCGGTCATCTCGCCGACCGCGATCAGATCACCCGTCGTCTCGGTCATCGTCACCAGGGCCACCACCAGCATCGACGCGATCGCGGAGGCGTGGAAGACCGGCGTGCCGAAGTGGAAGGGCGTGCTGATCCCGGCCCAGTCGGCCTCCCGGACCCCGCCGAAGTCCGTGAACCCGGACGGCACCGCGACGGCGAGCCCCACCACGATGCCGGTCAGCACCGCGATCCGGCTCAGGAAGGCCGGCGCGAATCGCTGCACTCCGAGCACCACCACCAGCACGAAGGCCGCCAGCGCCAGGTTCTTCGGCTCCCCGAAGTCCTTCGAACCCTGCCCGCCCGCGGCCCAGTTGCCCGCCACCGGCAGCAGGGACACACCGATGATCAGGATCACCGTGCCCGTGACGAGCGGCGGGAAGAAGCGCAGCAGCCTGCCGAAGACCGGTGCCAGCAGCATGATCGCGAGACCCGCCACGATCACCGAGCCGTAGATCGCGGGCAGCCCGCCGCCGGTGGTGCCGATGAGCACCATGGGGGAGACGGCGGCGAAGGTGCAACCCTGCATGATCGGCAGCCGCACGCCGAAGCGCCAGAAGCCGACGCACTGGATGAGCGTGGCTATGCCGCACACCAGCAGGTCCGCGGTGATGAGATAGGCGAGGTCCGCGGCCGGCAGCCGCATGGCCCCGCCCACGATCAGGGGGACGGCCACCGCGCCCGCGTACATCGCGAGCACGTGCTGCAGTCCGTAGGCGGCCAGGTGGCGCAGGGGTGGGACCTCGTCGACGGGGTGCACGGGTGTCATGGTTGCCATGGGCGCTCCAGGGCGGTGCTGGGCAGGGGATGCGGGACAGCACGAGACCGTAGGAGGCTTGAACAGTTTGTTGATGTCGGGGGTGTTGCCGGTGTGTCACGGCCGCCGGGCGCACCCCGTCCCCGCGCCGCTCAGGACGGGCCGCCACCATGGGCCGCCGCCATGAGGGACTGCCAGTCGGGGAGTTTGACGACCCGTCGGCCCAGCGAGGCCCCGAGCTCCGCCTCCGCCCGCTCGATCGCCAGCCATCCCGCCCACTCCACGGGTGCCAGGCCGTCCGCGCGCAGCGCGGACAGCGCGTCGTCGGGCACGTCACGTCGTACGAGGGCCGGCGCGTCCGCCAGCAGCGACTCCGCCGTCTCCTTCGCGCAGGGGCGGTTCGTGCCGATGACGCCCGTCGGTCCGCGCTTGATCCACCCCGCCACGTACTCGCCCGTCGAGACCGCCCCGTCGCGCAGCACCCGTCCCGCCAGATGCGGCACGGTGCCGGTCTCCGGGTCGAACGGCATCCCCTCCAGCGGCACTCCGCGATAGCCGACCGAGCGCAGCACCAGCTGGGTCTCGATGTCCTCGTACCGGCCGGTGCCCCTCACCCCGCCGCGGCCGTCCGGAACCGTCCGCTCGAAACGCGCCGCCGCGACGCGGCCTCCGCCCGGCCCGGGCGGGGAGGTCCGGTCATCGGCGAGCAGTCCGGCCGGGCGCAGGAAGAACCGCAGCCGGATCCGGCGCGGGGCGCCGCGCGGCGGCGTCGCGGCCCAGCCGCGCAGCACCTCGACGTTGCGGCGCTGGCCGGCCGGCAGCGCGGACGGATCGGCGTACGCGGGATCGAGCGCCAGCTCCTCCTCGTCCACGACGATGTCGGTGTCCGGCAGGGCGCCCAGCTCACGCAGTTCCTTGGTGGTGAAGCGGGCCTGCGAGGGGCCGCGCCGCCCCACCATGTGGATCTCCGTGACGCTGCTGGCGGCCAGTGCGGTGAGCGCCGCCTGAGGCATGTCGGTGGGGCTCAGTTCCGTCGCCCCGCGGGCCAGGATGCGGGTCACGTCGACCGCGACGTTCCCGACCCCGATCACCACGGCCTCGCGTGCGCCCAGCAGGAAGCCGTCGGCACCGGCGTCCGGGTGCGCGCTGTACCACGACACGAACTCGGTCGCCGACCAGCTGCCGGGCAGTTCCTCGCCCGGGATGCCGAGACGTCGGTCGGTCGCGGCCCCCACGCAGTAGACCACGGCGTGGTACAGCTCGCGCAGCCGGGCTGGCGGCACCCCGCCGGTTCCCACGGGGACGCCGCCGAGGAACCGGACCCGCTCGTGCTCGAGGACCGTCCGCAGATTCCCCTGCAGCGACTTGATCTTCTCGTGGTCGGGCGCGACTCCGTACCGCACCAGCCCGTACGGGCACGGCAGCCGGTCGAGGACGTCGACGCGCACCTCGGGATCCTGCTGGACAAGGCTCTGGGCGGTGTAGACCCCGCTCGGCCCTGAACCGACGACGGCGACACGCAGCACGGCGGAACTCCCTCGGCAGAGGAGATCGCTTGATGCCTCCAGCATGGCACCGCACAGCGCGGGAAGGGAGAAGGGAGGAGCGGCAGGCGTGGCGCTGGGCCGACGGGGTGCGGTGCACGCCCTTCCCGTGCGTGGCTCGCCGCCGGGTGTGTGATCATTCGCTTACGTTGCGTATGTGCTGGAAGTGTCCTTTCGGGATTTTTCTGAGCGTTATCGATCGGATGGGGCCGTATCCGTGTGGCCCGCATGGGAAGTGCAGGAGCCCGAGAACCACACGACGTGGTTCGCCGTGCGGCTGGACTTCCCCGACGGGGGCGGGGTCGACGTCCTCGCCGTGGTGGGCGGCGGATGCGTGGGTATCGAGGAGGTACGGGCCCAGCCGCCTTTGTCCCTCGACGACCTGGCGGCACTCGCCGACTGGATCGAGAAGCCCTTGCTGGAGGCGTGCGGAGCGGCGGAGTCCCTGCCCGGCGAGTCCGTGCCCGGCGAGTCCGCGCCCCGCGAGCCGCCCGGGGATTCGCCGGGGTGTGCCCGCCCCGCCCCGCCGTCCGTGGCCGAGGGGTGGCGCCTCGTCGCCGAGGAGTACCTGGCGGCCCAGGGGCAGGGCGCCGACCCGGTGCTCGCCGTGATGGCCGCGACGGGACACAGCCGCCGCAGGTCGCTGAAACTGATCGGCGGCGCCCGCGATGCGGGAATGCTGACCCCCCGTCACGCACGGCCCTGAACAACCGACGCGAGCGCGACGCCGATGCGAGCCGGCCAACCCGTCACCGCGGGGCGCGCATTCTGCCGATCTCGCCCGTCTGCCCCGTCCGGCCAAGGGCCGGGATCTCATGGCCCGGGCGCGGTGCCGGGCCGGGGTCTCGGTGTGGGACTTCACCGACTTCCGCAACCCCAAGGGGATCGCCTGCTTCGAGCGCGGCCCCGCTGAGCACCGGCACGCTCACCGTCGGCGGCTCCTGGTCGGCGTACCACTACAAACGGTTACGTCTACTCGAACGACATCGCCGAGGGCTTCGACGTCCTGAGGCTGAACGACCGCCGCACGAATCCCGCACAGCTGATCCGGCTGCACGAGCCGAACGTCCGGACGCAGCCGGACTACTTCGACTGACCGTTCCCCTCCGGGCAGCGGCTCTCCGTCGCGAAGAACCGCGACAGATCCGTGTCGGGTGTGCCGCCGGTCCCCTCGGGGCCCGGTGGCACACCCATCGTCCAGTCGAGGCCGTACCGCTTGAACAACTCGGCCCGCAGCACGGGCACCGGCATCGGAACGCCCGGCACCAGTGCCGCGTAGACCGCGCCCATCAGCAGTGCCCGCAGCATCGGATAGTCGCTGTCCGGGTCCGGTGACCCCAGCCGTGTGACCGTGTCCCGCAGCAGTTCCGCCAGCCGCTGCTGCTCGGGGCACTGCACGAAACCCTCGGCCTGCAGGATTCCGGCCATGTGCTGGCGCATGAGGACCGTGTGATGGACGGTCAGGCCGAGGATCGCGTCGACGGCCCGTGCCATGCGCTCCCGGCCGTCATCGGTGCGCGGCTCGCGCTCCAGCGCCTCCTCCAGGGTGCGGTGCATCAGCCGGTGCACGGCGGACTGCAGGAGCTGCCGCTTCCCGGGGAAGTAGTACGACACCAGGCCCCGCGCGGAGCCGGCGCGGTCCGCGATGTCGCCGAGCGTCGTCGCGTCGTAACCGCGCTCGCCGACGAGCTCCACCGCAGCCTGCAGAAGCCGCTCGCGGGAACGCCGCCGCAATTCTTCATTGACCGAGGCGCTGCGGGGGGACATGCTGGACTCCTGCGTTGACTGGCTGCCAGCCAACTATACTCAACGCATCCCGGATCCCGTCCCGACGGGGCGGTTCCGGGTGGCGGCTGCCCTGGGCCACGCGGGGGATGGTCCAGGGCAGCCGCATGCCCGCGCGGAAGCCGGTCGGTCGGCCGCGCGGTCTCGGGAGCGAGCCACGGCCGTGTGCGCACCGGGCAGGCCCGGCTCAGCTGTCGCAGGGCCGCCGAACCGTCCCTAGAGTGGGCACAGTCGGGAGGAGGCTGACCCCCATGGATCAAGACCAGATCCTGGCGAGGATCACGGCGATGGTGGACGAGGAGCACGCCTTGCGTGACGCGCTGTCGGCCGGCCGGATCGACAGCGAGACGGAGCACGAACGGCTCGCGCGGCTGGAACGCGCGCTGGACCAGTGCTGGGACCTGCTGCGTCAGCGACGCGCCAGGGCCGAGTTCGGTGGGAACCCCGACGATGCCCGGGTCCGTCCGTCGTCCCAGGTCGAGAACTACGAGGGCTGACGGGCCGGGCCGACAGCCACACGGGCCGAACGACCCGGCCGGCCGGGTCAGCCGAGCAGGTCCAGGACGGGACGGAGACCGTCCGGGCGCTCGGTCACCAGGCGGTGCTCGACGAAGTACACGGCACAGCCCAGGTCCGCCGCCCCGCCGTCGGCGCGGCGGTCGTCGCCGACCATCAGGGCGTCCCGCGGGCCGACCCCGAGCGCCTCGCAGGCCAGGGCGAACAGCCGTGTGTCGGGCTTCTGGATGCCGTATTCGTACGACAGTACGTACGCGTCGACGTACGGGTCCACGCCGTGGTCCCGGAAGACGGGGCGCAGATCCCAGCCGATGTTGCTGACCACGCCGACGGCCACCCCGCGCTCGCGCAGCGCGCCCAGCACCTCGGCGGTGTCGGGGTACGGCTGCCAGGCGGCGGGTGTCATATGGCGGTCGTAGAGGGCGTCGTGGAGTCCCGGGTCCGGCAGCCGCACCTGTCGCGAGAGACCGGTGTACGCGGCCCGGTGCGCCTCGGCGGTGCGGTCCCGGACCGCCCACAGCGCGGCGAGATCGTCCGGCAGCGGTCCCGTGGGGAAGGCGCCGCCGGCCAGCGCGCCCGCCGACTCCAGTTGCTGCGCCGCGCGGACCAGATCGGGCTCGGGCAGGGCGACGCCGCTCTTGGTCAGCACCGCACGCAGCCACGATTCGCTCGACTCGATGCGGAAGAGGGTCCCGGAGAAGTCGAAAAGCACGCCTTTGATCGCCATGGACCGATCCTTCGTGAGGTGTGCGGGGCGGGTCAACAACGCTCTTCCCGCCGATCCGTCGGCCGCTCCGGTCCCCGCCACCGCTCGTACGACGCCACCGCGAGCGCGACCAGCAGGGCGCCGAACAGCCAGCCGCCCACCACGTCCGACGGCCAGTGCACCCCGAGCCAGACACGGGTCAGCCCGACGCCGAGGACGGAGACCACGGCCGCCGCGAGCGCCGTGCGCCACACGACGCCCCTGGCGCCGTACCGGCGAAGGAGCCACAGCAGCAGACCGCACACGACCGTCGCCGTCATGGCGTGACCGGAGGGGAAGGCCGCGTTGTGCGCGGAGTCGACGGGATCCGGCCAGGCGGGGCGTCGCCGGCCGACGGCGGCCTTGAGGGACTGCTGCGCCAGCGCCCCCAGCGCGACGGCGCCCGCCACCCACAGGGCGAGCACCCGCGCCCGGTACCGCCACAGCAGCCAGAGCACCGCGGCCCCACCCAGGATCCGCATGGTCGTCGGGTCCCACACCCAGTCCGTGAGGATGCGGAACGCGTGGGTGAGCCCGGGCTCACCCACAGCCCGGCGGTGGGCGGCGCGCGCGACCCCGCCGTCCAGCGCCATGAGCGGGTGCCAGGAGACGGCGACCAGCACCAGGAGCACCATCGCCGGCACGGTCAGGGCGGCGGCCGTGAGCGCCGCGGGCCGCGCTCTCGGCCGACGGGACGGTGATTCAACGGGCGCGAGGTGCATACCGTGATCCTCGCCGACACGCGGGGTCCGGGGCCAGCCCGGTGCGCCCGGCGACTCCCGCGAGGGCGGCTGCAGTGGCCCCCGCTACCCCAGTGCGCGCAGCCCCGGAACGAACGTCACGAGCACGGGGATCACCGGCACCAGCGCCGCGGTCGCCGTCAGCCGCAGCCGGTGCACCGCCGGAAGCCGGTTGGGGGGAGTGAGGAGGCGGTGGACGCGCTCCGGGACGTGGGCCTCCGGAGTGGGGCAGGGGCCGAACACGCCGCGGTCCTCGTTCAGTCCCACCAGCGCGAGCGCGGTCGTGAGCCGGCCGTAACGGCGCGACGCCATGTCGTCGGCGGCGAGTTCCACCAGGCGGTGCATCTCGTCGCGGAACGCAGCGAAGACCGGCACCTGCGGAAAGCCGGTGGCGAGCGCCGTCGAGGCGTGCAGCAGCCAGTGGTGCCGGGCCCGCGCGTGCCCCTGTTCGTGGGCGAGCACCGCGTCCAGCTGCCTGCCCTTGAGCCGGCGCAACGCGGCCGTCGTGATCACCAACCGGGGCGTGGCACCGGGCAGCCACCAGGCGTCGGGCCGCTCTCCCTCCAGGACCACCAGCCGGTCGCTTTCGGGCTCCTCACCCGGCAGCAGCGGGGCGCGTACGAGCAGTTCGGCCCGGCTGTGGCGGCGACGGGCCCGGGCCCGGGCGACCTCCCGGACCAGCATCGCCGCGCTCCAGGCCCCACCGCAGGCGAGCACCACCGCCGTCGCCGCGGCCCACGGGCTTCCGGTGTCGAACGCGTAGGCGTCCACGACCGAGTGCGGTGCGGGGGCGAACACATGGCCCCGGACGGCGGCCCAGGCGGCGGCCGCGCTCAACGTCATCGAGAGGGCGCAGGACACCAGGACGGCCGCCACCGTGCACTGCCACACCCACAGGGCGACCACCGGTTCCCGGTCCAGCCAGTGCGCCCGGGCGAGCAGCCGCGGAGCGAGCACGGCGGTCAGGGCGCCGAGCAGCAGCAGTGCCGCGGGGACCATCATGGGGCAAAGCCTAAGAGCCGTGCGGTGCCATGGGATACGGAGGGACGAGGCAATGTGACGCACGCCACGGTTTTGTACACCCCGGGTCGGCGGCCGGGACGTCCTCGCCGCCCCGCTTCACAGTGCGAGCAGCATCGCCAGCATCCCCATGGCCATGGCCAGGCGGCACACACGCGCGAGTTCGGGCCGGTCGCCCCAGCCGACGGAGCGCGTGCCCGCGGCGGCCACCGCTGTGACCGGCACCAGTCGCGTCCCTGACCACAGCACATACCCCGCGAAGTACAGCAGGAGCACCCCGGTGAGCGGCGGGACCCCGCCGTGCCCGTGGTGCCCGGGGGAGGCGGCCATCGCCACCGCCATGTAGACCATGGCCAGCGCGCCCACCAGGTGGTGCAGATGGTGGGCGCTGGTGCGTGCCGCCCACAGCGACCGTGCCGCCGCGCCGCCGAAGACCGCCGCGTAGGCGATCCAGGCCCCGGGGGGCGGCACGGCCACCGTCGCGGGCACGGCCATCAGCGCCATCCCGAAACCCATCACTGCCTCGCCGCCCGCGGTCCGCCGCTGCTCCTCGACGCTGCTGCGCAGGCGCAGCAGGCAGTAGGCACCGGTCGCCGCGCACAGTGCGACGAGCAGCCAGCCGGGCGAAGCCGGTCCGTGCACCGCCCACCTCCCCCGCTCGACGGTCTAGAACGGTCGTAAACAGCCGTAAGGGGGACGTGCCCTCCATGGGCGATGCGCAAGCGAGCGCATGGAGGCGCGCGGCGGTACACGGGGGAGCGCGGCCGCCGCGACCTGGGACGCGGCCGCCCGGAAAATATTTCACGAGTAAAACACTTGCTAATATTTCCGCATGGGCAGCGCGATCCCGCCTCCGGTCTCCCGTGTGCGCCCCCTGCCCCTCTCCGGCCTTCTGCGGCTCGGCAGGCCCTCCGAGATCTGGTTCAAGCCCGCGCTGAGCGTGGTCGTGGCGGCGGCACCGCCGAACCTGACGCTGGTCGCGCTGGGCCGTCTCGACCTGGCGGCCTATGCGATGGCGGGTTCGCTCTGTGTCCTCTACGCGCACAACCGCCCGTACGCGGCCCGGGCGCGCACCCTCGTCCGGGTCGTCCTCGGCATGCTCGCCGGTCTCACCGTCGCCCTGGTCGCCGCGTCACTCACCACCGACGCGGTCGTGCTGGTGACCGTCGGAGCCGTGCTCGCGGCCTTCCACAAGGCGCTCTGCGACGCCACCCGCATCGGGCCGCCCGGCAATGTGATCTTCACTTTCGTCAGTTCGGGATCCCTGTTCGCGCCGCAGACCCTCGGACAGGTGCCCGGCCATGTCGCGCTGGCCGCCGCGGCGGGGGCCTGGTCGTGGATCGTGGGCATGGCCCCCGGCCTCATACGGCCGCACGGACCCGAGCGCCGCGCCACTGCCCACGCCCTGCGGTCGGCCGCCGCGTTCGCCGGGACCGGGCAGGCCGCTGCCCGTGCGGGTGCGGCGGCCGCCGTGCACACCGCCCGGAAGACGCTGCGGTCCACCGGCCCCCGATCGGAGCACCGAGACGCCCTTGAGCGGCTCGTCATCCGCGCAGAGGCGGCGCTCGCGGCGCCCGACGGCGCCGATCCCGCACGGCTGCGCGCCTGGGCCGGTGTCCTGCGCGGTACCGGACCCGTTCCCCGGCCGGGCGACCTCGCCGGGGCCGACGGCGATCTCCCCGGCGCCGCGACAGGATGCGACGGCCCGCCGCTGCCCTCGCTGCACCACCGGCTGGGCCCCCTCGCTCCCCTCGCACTGCGCACCGCCCTCGGCTGCGCCCTCGCCGGCTACGCCTCGCTCGCGCTGGGCGTCGGCCGCCCGTACTGGGCGCTGGTCACCGCCGCCTGCCTGCACCAGGCCAACGTCACCCTCACCTGGAGCCGCGGCGTCCAGCGCGTCACCGGCAATCTCGCCGGCGTCCTGCTCTTCGCGGCCATCACCCCGCTCGCCCACCTCGGTCCCCTGGCCCTCGTGCTGTGCGGTCTCGCCCTCAACTTCGGCGCTGAGGCGCTGATCAGCCGCAACTACTGGCTCGGGAGTGTCCTCGTGACCCCGATGGCCCTGATCATCACCGAGTTCGCCCGTTACCAGCAGGCCGGCGGGCTGATGGCCGACCGGGTCCTGGACACCCTCATCGGGGCGGGGGCCGGCCTCGCCGCCGCGGTCGCCGTCACCAACCGGCGCGCCGGCGACCGCGTCGAGCACGCCCTCACCGCCGTGGAGCGTGCCCGTGAGCACGCGGCCGAGGTGCTGACCGCCGAGCACCGCCCGGCCGGCGCCGTGGTGGCCGCGCGTCGTCATCTGGTCGCCGCCGTCGTGGACCTGCGCGCCGCGGCGGACACCGCGGCCGGCGAGTGGTGGCAGCGTGCCCTGCCGGCCGAGGGCGTGCTGCGCGCCGAAGAGGCCGGACACCGTACGCTCGCCGCGACGGTACGACGGCAGCGACCCCACATGTCGGAAGGCACACGCGTATGACGGCGGCGAAAGGGCGGGCGACGACGGGGAACGACGCGGCCGTCCGGCCGGCCGCGGGCGCCGGTGCGCAGGGGCGGGGCGAACGGAGGGCCGGGGGCAACGGGCCGGAGGGACAGGGGACACCGGCTGGCGCTGGCGCAGGGGCCGCGGCCGCCGCCGCGGGGCGGGAGGCCGGGGCGAGCGAACCGGCCGGGCGCGGGCCGGCGGGCGACATCGTCGCCGCCGTCGTACGCCAGTGGCGGACCGTCCGCCCCGACATCGACACCGGCCCCATGGAGGTCATCGGCCGCATCAACCGCTGCGCCGCCCTGCTGCAGCAGGCCGAGGACGCGCCCCTGCGCCGCGCCGGGCTGACCCGTGCCGAGTTCGACGTCCTGGGCACGCTGCGGCGCACGGGCCATGAGCTGACCCCCGGCGAGATCGTCCGCGAAACGTTCTCCTCCGGTGCCGCCGTCACCAAGCGCATCAAACAGCTCACCGAGCGCGGCCTGGTCGAGCGGCGCGGGGACGCCCGTGACCGCCGAGTCGCCCACGTCCGCCTCACCGACGCGGGCCGCGACCTCGTAGACGGCGTCCTGCCCGAGCAACTGGCCTACGAGAGCGCGGTCCTGTCCGGGCTCGAAGGCGGCCGGCAGTGCGAACTCGCCGCACTGCTCGGCGAACTGCTCGTCCAGTTGGAGGGCCGGCTCGGCGCGCCCCGCCGCTGACGGCGACCGGCCGGTACCGAACGGCGCGGCGCCCGGCGCCGGCCCCGGCGGCCGCCCGGTGGCTCAGATGCCCGGGCGGTAGCGCAGGGGGTGGCCGGCCGGGACCTCCACCAGCACGATCTGTGTGCCGTCCGGGTCCCTGATCCACATCTCGATCAGCCCCCACGGCTCCCTGACGGGCGGCCTCAGGATGTCGACCCCGTTGCCCGCCAGCTCCTCGTGCGCGGCCGTCACGTCCGGTACCTGCAGCCAGAGCTTCAGCGCGGGCGACGGCGGGGCGTCACCGCGACCCGCCACCTCCAGGAAGCCACCGCCCAGGAAGTACACGACCCCGCGCTCGGGACCCGTACCGAACTCCCGGTAGACGGCGAGCCCCAGCTTTCCGCCGTAGAAGGCACGCGAGCGCTCCGGGTCGGTGGGTCGCAGGAGGGTGCGGCTGCTCAGTACGTGGACCATGCAGGCGCAGACTAGCGGGACGGTTACTCTCGCAGATGCCCGACTCGCGCCACAGAAGACGGAGAAGCACCCCATGGACAGCCTTGCCGGCGCCCCCACCACCACGAACGGACTGACCTTCCGCGACGCCACCGAGGCGGATGTCGACACGCTGGTCGCGCTGGTCGAGTCGGCATACCGCGGCGATTCCAGCCGGGCCGGCTGGACCACCGAGGCGGACATCCTGGAGGGGCAGCGCACCGATCCCGAGGGGGTGCTGGACGTCATCAAGGCGCCGGACAGCCGGCTGCTCACCGTCGAGCGCGACGGAGCGGTCATTGCCTGCTGCCAGCTCGAACACCGCGGCGACCACGCCTACTTCGGCATGTTCGCGGTCAGCCCGACGCTCCAGGGCGCGGGCCTCGGCAAGGCGATCATCGCCGAGGCGGAGCGGACGGCCCGTGCCACCTGGGGCGTGACGGAGATGCAGATGACCGTGATATCCGTCCGGGACGATCTCATCGCCTGGTACGAGCGGCGCGGCTACCGCCGTACGGGCAGGACGAGCCCCTTCCCGTACGGCGACGAGCGCTTCGGTATTCCGCAGCGTGCCGACCTGCAGTTCGAGCTGCTGGTCAAGTCGCTGGTCTGAGGGACGGGCGGCACCCGGACGGGCATCCGCCGGGGGCGGCCCCCAGGTGTCACGCGGTGAAGCGGCCGGTGCGCTTGATCTCCGGGTAGTCGGTGGTCGCGCCGTCCAGCTCCAGCGCGCGCACCAGCCGCAGATGTTCCTGGGTGTTCACGACCCAGCCGATGACCCTCAGTTCCGCCTTGCGCGCGTGCTCGACGACCTCGAGGGTCAGCCGGCGGATGTTGAGGCAGACGGTGGTGGCACCCGCGTCCGCTGCGCGCTCCACGACGTCGGTGCCGTAGCGGCCGGCGATCAGCGCGGTGCGCACGCCCGGCACCAGCCGGGCGACCTCGGCGAGCGCCGCATCGTGGAAGGACGACACCTCGACCCGGCCGGCCAGGTCCCTGCGGCGCATCACGTCGGCCAGCGCCCGCGCCGCGGCCACATCCTTGATCTCCGCCTGGAGCGGTGCCTTCACCGCGTCCAGGACCTCCTCGAAGACAGGGACCCGCTCACCACGGCCCGCGTCGAGCGCGCGCAGTTCGGCGAGGGTCTTCTCAGAGATGGGCCCCGCGCCGTCGGTCGTCCGGTCCACCTCGGCGTCGTGCATGATCACTAGGGCGCCGTCCTTGCTCAGATGCAGATCCAGCTCGATGACGTCGAGGCCCGCGCGCTCGGCGGCGACGAAGGACCGGAGGGTGTTCTCGGGTTCGACACCCATGACTCCGCGGTGACCGATGGTGAGGAAGTTCAAGGTTCAACTCGCTTCCGTCGACGGCGGCTCGGCTGTCGCGCGTGGCGCTCCCGTACCCGCGCGGCACGGCCGCAGCCTAGTGGCCCGGCTCCGCGCTGAACCCGCTCGTTCACGAGGCAATGGGCGTACGGCACGGGGCCGATCCGTGCCGGGCGGCCCGGTGCGGCTCACCTCCGGGTGGGCGCGTCGCGCAGGTGTTGACATGAGGCTCGGGCGACCCGGGGCCCCGCTTCGGGAACGCGCGCCCCCATCGGCTGCCGGGCGGAGCCGATGTCGTCGAACGCGAGGTATGCGGCAGGAAAAAGAGCGGTGAAGGCAAGGGTGTGCAGGAATATTTACTGACCGCCCTCTTGCTGGGGGAAACCTTCTGTGCTTACGGTGTGCTTACGCGAGGTTCTCCCGTGGAGGATGGGTTATGACGGAAATGCTTGTGCAGGTGGGTTCGGAGGAGCGGGTTCCTCCGCAGAGCAGGGTGGTGGACCACCCGGCTTGGCCCGTGCTCAAGGACGCCGTCGAACAGATCCGGCCGTGGCAGGCCGAGGACGGCTCGATCGACTTCGACGCCGAGGGCGCACCGGATCGCGCGGACGCCGAGGCAGCGGTGCGCCGCGCGGCGCAGGCCGTCGAGGAGCTGTCCCCGCTGCTGCCGCACGACGCCGCCTACCACGAGGCGCTCGTGAAGGATCTGCGCCGCTGGGCCGACGAGGGCTTCCAGGTGCCGGACTTCCTGGACTCGCTGATGGCCTTCCGGCCCGCCGAGATCCGCCGGGACGGCCTCCAGCACCTGGTCGTCTTCCCGATGTACACGCAGAACGGCAACCCCGACCGCAACCTCGAAGCGGTCGTCCTGCGCATGGTCTGGCCCGAGTGGCTCGCCGAGCTGGAGGCCACCCGCTACGACAACCCGCTGTTCTGCGGCATCACCTTCGAGGACTTCACGGGGGGCTACGACTCCAACTCGGCCGTTCTCTTCCCCGAGACCGTCGCCGTGCGCGAGACCCCCGAGAGCTTCACCTGGGGTGCGATCTTCTGCGACCGCGAGGCAGCGCGCTTCCGCCGGGTCACCGAGGCCGCCGTCGGCATCCTCGGTCTCGACCTGCCCGAGGACATCGCGGAGATGGTTCACGACCAGGAGCGCTGCCAGCAGGCGTTCGTCCTGTGGGACATGATCCACGACCGCGCCCACAGCCACGGCGATCTGCCGTTCGACCCGTTCATGATCAAGCAGCGCCAGCCGTTCTGGATGTACGGCCTCGAAGAGCTGCGCTGCGACCTCACCGCCTTCAAGGAGGCCGTGCGGCTGGAGACCGACGGCTTCCCGCAGGGCCGTGACGTGCAGTACGCGGTGCTCTTCGACCGCATGTTCCGCTTCCCGGTCACCGGTGAGCGCGTCCGCAACTACGACGGCCTCGGCGGCCAGTTGCTCTTCGCCTACCTGCACCGGCACGATGTCGTCCGGTGGACCGACAACAAGCTCTCCATCGACTGGCGGCGTGCCCCGCAGGCCACCAACCAGCTGTGTGACGAGATCGAGACGCTGTACCGGGAGGGCATCGACCGCCCCAAGCTCGTCCACTGGCTCAAGGCGTACGAACTGGTCTCCGCCTACCTCTCGCCGCACCCGGCGTCCCGCTGGGCCAAGGGCGCGGACGCCCTGGACCTGACGCAGCCGCCGCGCAAACTCGTGGACGACGTGCTTCCGGACGAGTTTCCGCTCAGCATGTTCTATGAGGCGCTCGCCAAGAAGCTCAAGAACGTGATTGCCTCGACCAAGGGCATCACCGCGGAGGCCACCGAGCGGGCCGTCGCGTGAGCGCCCCGCGCACGAGTGACAGTGACGCTGCCCAGGAGGCGAGGAGCATGGGGAACGGGAACGGGGCGCTGAGCGGCTCCGTGATCGCGGTGGCCGGCGCGGGCGGACCCGCCGGCCGGGCGACGCTGCTGCGGCTCGCCGAGGCGGGTGCAGTCGTCGTCGGGTCCGACAGCAACCCCGAGCGGCTGGCGGAGGCCGTCGACGCGGCACGCTACGCGCACGGCGGAGCCACGGTCGTGGGGGAGAAGGTCGACCTGCTCGATCTGCAGTCGACCCGCGACTGGGCGGAGCACATCGAGAAGGAGTTCGGCCGGGTGGACGGCCTGGTCCACCTCGTCGGCGGCTGGCGTGGCGGCTCCGCGTTCACGCACACCGGCCTGTCCGACTGGGACCTGCTGGAGAGGCTGCTCATCCGCACCGTTCAGCACACCTCGCTCGCCTTCTTCGACGCGCTGCAGCGCAGCGACCGCGGCCGGTACGTCCTGATCAGCGCCGCCGGCGCGTCCCGGCCGACCGCCGGGAACGCGGCGTACGCCGCCGCGAAGGCCGCGGCCGAGGCGTGGACCCTGGCCATGGCCGACGGCTTCCGCAAGACCGCGGGTGAGGGCGGCCCGGCCTCCGCGGCCACCATTCTGGTGGTGAAGGCGCTGGTGCACGACGCGATGCGTGCCGAGCGTCCGCACGCGCAGTTCGCGGGTTTCACCGATGTCGAGGACCTGGCCGAGGCCATCGCCGGGGTCTGGGAGAAGTCCGCCGCCGAAGTGAACGGGAACCGTCTGTGGCTGACCGAGAAGCCGTGAACCCTCCGAAGACCGACGCGCGTCGGCGTCACGACCCGGAGGCCCGCGGTTTCGCCAGCGACAACTACGCGGGCGCCCACCCGGAGGTGCTAGCCGCCCTGGCCCTGGCCAACGGCGGGCACCAGGTCGCGTACGGTGAGGACGTCTACACCGAGAACCTCCAGCGGATCGTCCGCGGCCACTTCGGCGCCACGGCGGAGGCGTTCCCGGTCTTCAACGGAACCGGTGCCAACGTCGTCGCGCTCCAGGCGGTCACCGACCGCTGGGGCGCGGTGATCTGTGCGGAGAGCGCGCACATCAACGTCGACGAGGGCGGTGCCCCCGAACGCATGGGCGGGCTCAAACTGCTCACCGTGCCCACGCCCGACGGCAAGCTCACCCCTGAGCTGATCGACCGGCAGGCGTGGGGATGGGAGGACGAACACCGCGCCATGCCGCAGGTCGTCTCGATCGCCCAGAGCACGGAGCTCGGTACCCTCTACACGCCCCAGGAGATCCGCGCGATCTGCGAGCACGCCCATGCCCGCGGTATGAAGGTGCACCTGGACGGCTCCCGGATAGCCAACGCCGCCGCCTCCCTGAACGTCCCGATGCGGACCTTCACCAACGCGGTCGGCGTGGACATCCTCTCCTTCGGCGGGACGAAGAACGGCGCGATCTTCGGGGAGGCGGTCGTCGTCATCAACCAGGACGCCGTGCGCCGCATGAAGCACCTGCGCAAGATGTCCATGCAGCTGGCCTCCAAGATGCGCTTCGTGTCGGTGCAGTTGGAGGCGCTGCTCGCCAAGGACCTGTGGCTGCGCAACGCACGCCATGCCAACGAGATGGCCCAGCGTCTCGCCGAGGGTGTCCGGGCCGTGCACGGGGTGGAGATCCTCTATCCGGTGCAGGCCAACGCCGTCTTCGCGCGACTGCCGCACGACGTGAGCGAGCGCCTTCAGAAGCGCTTCCGGTTCTACTTCTGGGACGAGGCCGCGGGCGAGGTCCGCTGGATGTGCGCGTTCGACACGACCGAGGACGACGTGGACCGGTTTGTGGCGGCGCTCAAGGAGGAGATGGCGAGGTAGCCACTCCCAAGCAATGCATAGGTATGCGGCTGATTGGAAAGTCATTGACTCTCGATCGGTCGCATTCCTATGCTCTGCGTCATGGAGCTGATCCAGCAAACCCCCGATCTGTCTGCCTATTTGGCTGCTGATGAGGTCATCGACCACCGTCACCCGCTCGTGCGCGGGACGGCCGCGCGTCTCGCGGGGCGGATGGTTGACTCGTATGACTATGCGCGAGCCGCCTATGAGTTCGTGCGCGACGCCATTCCGCATTCCGGCGACAGCGGCGACCTGCGGGTCACCTGCCGGGCCTCCGGCGTCCTGGAGCGGCGCACCGGCGTCTGCTACGCGAAGGCGCACGCCCTGGCGGCCCTTCTGCGGGCGGAGGGTATCCCGACGGCGCTGTGCTACCAGCGGCTCCGGCTCGACGGCGGCGGCCACGCCGTGCACGGTCTGGTCGCCGTGCGGTTCCATGGCGCCTGGCACCGGCAGGACCCCCGCGGCAACAAGCCCGGTGTCGACGCCCGGTTCTCCCTGCAGGGCGAGCGGCTCGCCTGGGTCCCGGAGGAAAAGTTCAACGAGGTGGACTATCCGGTGCTGTACGCTGAACCTCATCCGGTCGTGGTGAACGTCCTCAGGGCCGCCCCCGACCGGCCTTCCCTCTGGAAGACGCTCCCCACCGCACTCTGAGGCAGACCATGACTCTCACCCTGACCGTGTCCGACGAGGTGCGTGCTCTCGCGCCCGGCTTCACGCATGTCGCGATCGAGGCAGCCGGGCTCGTCAACGGTCCCAGCACCGAGGCCACCTCGGCACTGCTCGACGACGCCGCCCGCCGGCTCACCGCGCGCCTGGACGGGCGCGCCCCGCACGAGGACCCGCACATGGCGGCCTGGCGCGCGGTGTACTCGGCCTTCGGCGCCAAGCCGTCCCGCACCCGCAACTCCGCGGAGGCGCTCGCCAAGAGGGCCCTGTCGGATGCCGGCCTGCCCCGCGTCAACGTGCTCGTCGACGTCTACAACGCGATCAGCGTCGCCCATCTCATTCCGGTCGGCGGTGAGGACCTCCACCGCGTCCAGGGCCGCATGCGGCTCGTACGGGCCACGGGCGAGGAGGACTTCGTGACCGTCGTCGCGGGTGAGGAGGCCGTCGAGCGTCCCGAGGCCGGTGAGGTGGTCTGGTGCGACGACGCCGGTGTGACCTGCCGCCGCTGGAACTGGCGGCAGGGTCCGCGTACCCGGCTCACCGAGGAGACCACCTCGGCGGTCTTCCTGCTGGAGGGCCTGACTCCGATGGCGGCCGCCGACGTCGAGAAGGCCGCCGCCGAACTCGCCGACCTGCTGGAGCGTTTCAGCCCCGGGGCCCGGATCACCGTACGCGAGCCCGCCTGACCCGCCTCAGTGCGCCTCGGCCCCGCGCAACTGCTCCGGGGTCGGCGCCGTGCCACCGAGGTGGGCCGGCATCCACCATGTGTCGTCCGGACCCTTGGGGCGTACGGGGTAGGCGCGCTGCGCGGCCTCCAGCAACTCCTGGACGCGCTCGCGCAACTGGCGGGTGAGCGCGCCGGCGTAGCTGTCGCGGGACGCCTCGATGGCCTCGCCGACCCGGATCGTGATCGGGGTGTGGCTGCGCTTGAAGTTGCGCGGGTGCCCCTTCGTCCACAACCGCTGCGTGCCCCACAGGGCCATCGGAACCAGCGGGACGCCCGCCTCCTGGGCCAGGCGCACGGCACCGGACTTGAAGCTCTTCAGGGTGAAGGACTGCGAGATGGTCGCCTCGGGGAAGACCCCGACGATTTCGCCCGACCTCAGCGAGTCCAGCGCGTGGGCGTACGCCGCCTCGCCCTGCTTGCGGTCCACCGGGATGTGCTTCATGGCGCGCATCAGGGGACCGGAGATCTTGTGCCGGAAGACGGACTCCTTGGCCATGAAGCGCACCAGACGCTTCTGCGGCAGCGCGGCCAGGCCGTCGAAGATGAAGTCCAGGTAGCTGATGTGGTTGCTCACCAGGACCGCCCCGCCCGAGCGCGGGATGTTCTCCGAGCCCTTGCAGTCGATCTTCAGGTCCCACACCTTGAACATCGTGAGGGCGAGACCGATGACGGGACGGTAGACAAGCTCAGCCATGGGCGGGACAGACCCTTCTCTCTGCCTGGGAAGGGACTCCCGGCGGGAAGTTACGCAGCCGTAGGGTACGGCATCCCGCCGATCGTCCCCCATGACGGACGGGTGGGCCAGCCCTGGTGCGGGTGAACGGCGAGATCCTCGTCACGTCGGCCGAGCGGCCCACGTCCGCATTCTCCCCCGGCCCCACCGCGCGCCTACCCCGACCCGCCGTACGGGCCGGCCCGGCCCACCCGCCGGGCGTCACCGGCCGGGAGGTGCGCGGGGCCGGGAATCCCCGGCGGCCGTCCCGTGCTGGAGTGTCCGAGAACGCGGGGAGCACCACACCTGCGGCGGAACGGGAGAGGCGGAGAGCGAGCATGCGCGGGCGCGACGACGGAAAGCGGCTCGGTGCGGCCGAGTTGGGGCAGGGACTCGGCGAACGGGCGACGCTGGTCCAGTTCTCCAGTGCCTTCTGCGCCCCCTGCCGGGCCACACGACGGGTTCTCGCCGAGGTGGCCGCCATGGTGCCCGGCGTCACCCATGTGGAGATCGACGCCGAGCAGCGGCTCGAACTCGTCCGCGCGCTCGGCGTCCTCAGGACCCCGACCGTGCTCGTCCTGGACGCGGACGGACGGATCGTGCGCCGCGCCACGGGACAGCCCCGCAAGGCCGATGTGATCGCCGCCCTCGGTGAGGCGGTGTGACGCCCGTCGGGCCGAGGGCCGCACCGTCCCGGCCGCGGGTGACACATCTCCCAGATGCCGGAACGCGCTTGACTGCGCGCACCACCTATCGTCAGCCTGACCGTATGTCCCCGGAACTCCTTCTTTTCGAGCGTGTCCACCTGGATCCGGCCCGCACCGCGAGTGCATGTTGTCCGGCTCGCTGAACACCCCGGATCCTCGTCACCTCCCGCAGAAGGACAGTTCCATGACGGCCATACCCGGCCTCGGTACTCCTCGGCTCGCCTCCCCGGACCTCTTGCGCTCCGTCTTCCGGCGGCATGCGGCCGGAGTCGCCGTGATCACCGCCCAGGGCGGCGGAGGCCCGGTCGGCTTCACCGCGACCTCCCTCAGCTCCGTCTCCGCCGAGCCCCCGCTCGTCTCCTTCGGCATAGGCACCCGTTCCTCCTGCTGGCCGGTCGTCTCCGAGGCCGACCACATCGGGGTGCATGTGCTCGGTGAGCACCAGGAAGCCCTGGCCGGCACCTTCGCGCGCAGCGGCGCGGACCGCTTCGCGGCGCCCACCGGCTGGCGGGAGGGCCCCGAGGGCGTCCCCCTGCTGGACGGTGTGCTCGCCTGGCTCGTCTGCCGCGTGGTGACCCGGGTGCCCGCCGGAGACCATCGCGTCGTCATCGCCGAAGTCGTCGTGGGTGATCCCTCGGGAACGGGACGGCCGCTCCTCTACCACCAGGGGCGCTTCAACGGCCTGCGCGACTGAACTTACTGGTCGGTTACTGAGCGTTGCCAAGGTCACAGTTCAAAGCGCTTGCTTAGTGGGCACCCACTGGGTGTACTGGCGAGTAATATTTCGTTCGGAGCGCGGGGTCGCCCCGACCGGGATCGGCCGCTTCAGGCGCCTATGCTGCCTGGAAGAAGGCAGCCCAGAAATGACGATGCAGTAGGAGAGCCGGCGTGAGCTTGAGGATCGTTGTCACTGTGAAGTACGTGCCCGACGCCACTGGCGACCGGCACTTCGCCGATGACCTGACCGTCGACCGGGACGACGTGGACGGGCTGCTCTCCGAACTCGACGAGTACGCGGTCGAGCAGGCCCTGCAGATCGCCGAGAACGCCGACGACGCCGAGGTCACCGTGCTGACGGTGGGTCCGGAGGACGCCAAGGACGCGCTGCGCAAGGCCCTGTCGATGGGCGCCGACAAGGCGATCCACGTGGAGGACGACGACCTGCACGGCACCGACGCGATCGGTACCTCGCTGGTGCTGGCCAAGGCGATCGAGAAGGCCGGCTACGACCTCGTGGTCTCCGGCATGGCGTCGACGGACGGCACGATGGGGGTCGTGCCGGCGCTGCTGGCCGAGCGTCTGGGCGTGCCGCAGGTGACCCTCCTCTCGGAGGTCTCCGTCGAGGACGGGGTGGTCAAGGGCCGCCGCGACGGCGACGCCGCTTCCGAGCGGCTGGAGGCTTCCCTGCCGGCCGTCGTGTCGGTCACCGACCAGTCGGGCGAGGCCCGGTACCCGTCCTTCAAGGGCATCATGGCGGCCAAGAAGAAGCCGGTTCAGTCCTGGGACCTGGAGGACCTGGAGATCGAGGCCGAGGAGGTCGGTCTCGAGGGTGCATGGACCGCGGTCGAGTCCGCGGCCGAGCGTCCGGCGCGTTCCGCGGGCACGATCGTCAAGGACGAGGGCGAGGGCGGCAAGCAGCTCGCTGAGTTCCTCGCGAGCCAGAAGTTCATCTAGGGCTCATCAGCCTGACCGCCCCCCAGACTTCGCAATCCGCAAGGAGATCCATCCCATGGCTGAAGTTCTCGTCTACGTCGACCACGTGGACGGTGCCGTCCGCAAGCCCACCCTGGAGCTGCTGACCCTGGCCCGCCGTATCGGCGAGCCGGTCGCCGTCGCCCTCGGCTCCGGCGCCGGGAACACCGCGTCCACGCTCGCCGAGCACGGCGCGGTCAAGGTCCTCACCCACGAGGCCGCCGAGTACGCCGACTACCTGGTCGTGCCCAAGGTGGACGCGTTGCAGGCCGCCTTCGAGGCCGTCTCCCCGGCCGCCGTTCTCGTCCCGTCCTCCGCGGAGGGCAAGGAGATCGCCGCGCGTCTGGCGCTGCGCATCGGCTCGGGCATCATCACCGACGCCGTCGACCTCGAGGCCGGCGACGGGGGTCCGGTGGCCACGCAGTCGGCGTTCGCCGCGTCCTTCACCACCAAGTCCCGGGTGTCCAGGGGCACTCCGGTCATCACCGTCAAGCCGAACTCGGCGCCGGTGGAGTCCGCCCCCGCCGCGGGTGCGGTCGAGGCGCTGTCCGTGTCCTTCTCCGGCCAGGCGACCGGCACCAAGGTCACCGCGCGGACGCCGCGCGAGTCGACCGGGCGTCCGGAGCTGACCGAGGCCGCGATCGTGGTCTCCGGTGGCCGCGGTGTCAACGGCGCGGAGAACTTCGCCATCATCGAGGCGCTCGCCGACGAGCTCGGCGCGGCCGTCGGTGCCTCGCGTGCCGCAGTGGACGCGGGCTGGTACCCGCACACCAACCAGGTCGGCCAGACGGGCAAGTCCGTTTCGCCGCAGCTGTACATCGCCTCCGGCATCTCGGGCGCGATCCAGCACAGGGCCGGTATGCAGACGTCCAAGACGATCGTGGCGATCAACAAGGACGCCGAGGCGCCGATCTTCGACCTGGTCGACTACGGCGTGGTCGGTGACCTGTTCGACGTGGTTCCGCAGCTCACCGAGGAGATCAAGACCCGCAAGGGCTGAGCCGCTTCGGGTGCGGAAGGCCCCCGCGACCATGTGACGGTCGCGGGGGCCTTCCCTCATCCCGGCGTCAGAGACGCCTGCACCGGGAGGTGGTCGCCGGGGTACCGGCCCTCCTGCGTCAAGGGGTTGACCGACGCCCAGTGGACGGTCACGCGGGCGTGGCCAGGATCCAGTCGATGCGATCGCCGTACGGTGCCGGCGGTTGGAGTCGTGGAAGGTGCCGTACGGCGCGTGCGTTCGGCGGCGGCGGTGCCGTGTGCGCAAGGGGGTGTTGACCGGCGGTGAGCCTCCGGATAACTTCGCTCAACGGATTGTTGATCCCGTGGGGCGGAAAGCGGGAGGGTGAGGCATTGGGCCGGGCCCGGCAGGAGAAGGTGACAACGAGCCTCGCCGACGACGTCGGTGAGGAGATCAGTGCCTCACTCGCGCCGGTCGACGCGGAGTTGGCGCGCCGCTACCCCGGCGACCCCGGCAGCCGCCAGCCCGTCCACACGGTCTACGTGCCCGGTGACGTCTTCGCCGCCGGCACCATCCGTTCCTGGGGCGAGCAGGCCCTCGCCGCCCTCGACCGGCACGCCCCGGACGCCACCGCACTGGCAGCCGTGCTCGGCCTCGCGGACCGACTCGCCGAGCCCGTCCACGACCGCGTCCGCGCCAAGCTGGAGCGCGAGCCCGTCGAGGACCTGCGCGTCGACTTCGAGGACGGCTACGGGCCGCGGCCCGACGCCGAGGAGGATCAGGCGGCGGCCCGCGCGGCCCGGCTGATCGCCGAGGCGTACGAGAACGGCACGGCCGCCCCGTACATGGGCATCCGCATGAAGTGCATGGAGGCGCCGGTGCGCGACCGGGGCATCCGCACGCTCGACGTCTTCCTGACGGGACTGATGGAGGCAGGCGGCCTCCCGGACGGGCTCGTGCTCACCCTGCCCAAGGTCACGTACGCGGAACAGGTCACCGCCATGGTGAGGCTGCTGGAGGAGTTCGAGAACACCCACGGGCTCACGCCCGGGCGGATCGGCTTCGAGATCCAGATCGAGACCAGCCAGGCCGTCCTCGCGGCCGACGGCACCGCGACCGTCGCCCGCATGATCCAGGCCGCCCGGGGGCGCGCCACCGGACTGCACTACGGCACCTTCGACTACAGCGCCTGCCTCGGCGTGTCCGCCGCCCACCAGGCCAGTGACCACCCGGCCGCCGATCATGCGAAGGCGGTCATGCAGGTGGCGGCGGCGGGCACCGGTGTGCGTGTCTGCGACGGCTCCACGAACGTCCTGCCGGTCGGCCCGACGGACCGGGTGCACGACGCGTGGCGGCTGCACTACGGGCTCACCCGACGGGCCCTGGCCCGCGCCTACTATCAGGGCTGGGACATGCACCCAGGCCACCTCCCGACCCGATACGCGGCGGTGTTCGCCTTCTACCGCGAGGACTTCGAACAGACGGCGGCCCGCCTGGCCCGCTACACGGCCCGCACCGGCGGCGACGTCATGGACGAGCCGGCGACCGCCAGAGCGCTGAGCGGCCATCTGCTGCGCGGACTGGACTGCGGCGCGCTCGACACCGCAGAGGTCGCCGAGGCCACCGGCCTGACCCGAGCCGGCCTGGAGCATCTGGCGGCACAGGGGCGGGGGAAGCCGGGGGTGCCGGCGTGAAGCCGGGCACCGTGCGGGCACGGCGTCATGCGCCGCGGCACCCCGCGCCGCCCCGACGGCGGTCGGCCGAGCGGAACCGAGGGGGCGCGCCCCGGGCTTTCGTGGACCTGTCGGACGACCCGGTGCCCAGCGGCCGCGGCCCCACGAAGGCCGCGTCCCCGACGGGGGAGCCGACGGCCACGAGCGCGTCCCGGCCCGCGCACGGAGCGACCGCGAGCCCGTCGAGGACGGCGGGCGCCGGCACGGTCGGCGGAGGTTCGGCCGGAGGCTCCACGGGCGGCGGCTCCGGCAGCGGTTCGACCTCCGCCGCAGCGTGCACAGCGACAGACGGCGGCAAGTGCGACTGCCAGGTCTGGCGCACGGCCACGTCGTATGGTGACCCGCGTGTGGTGACCCGCGTATGGTGATCCCCGGTGCGATGGCCCGCGTTCAGCCGGCCGGTGGCAGTTCGCCCGAGCCGCGGGTGATCAGCCGCGTCGGGAGCACGATGCGCTCCGGGGTGATGAGCGTGCCGTCGAGCTGGCGGAAGAGGCGCTCGGCTGCCGTGCGGCCGAGGGCGGCGGCGTCCTGGGCGACGACCGTGACGCCCGGCTTGAGGAGGTCGGCCAGCTCGATGTCGTCGAAGCCCACGAGAGCCACGGGGCGGTGGTGCCCGGCCAGGACACGGACGACGGTGACCGTGACGCGGTTGTTCCCCGCGAAGATGGCGGTGACGGGGGCGGGACCCGCGAGCATTTCCTCGGCGGCGCACCGCACCCGCTCCGGATCGGTGACGCCGAGGGACATCCAGGAGTCCTCGACCGGTATGCCGGCGTCCTCCATGGCGGTCCGGTAGCCCCGCAGCCGCTCGGCCGCGGTGTGGATGCGCGGCATGTCACCGATGAAACCGATCCGGCGGTGGCCGTGCGCGATGAGGTGGGCGACCCCGTCGCGGGCACCGCCGAAGCTGTCGGACAGCACCACGTCGGCGTCGATCCTCCCGGCGGGGCGGTCCACGAACACCGTGGCGACGCCCGCCTTGATCTCGGGTTCCAGATAGCGGTGGTCGTCACCGGCCGGGATGATCACCAGGCCGTCCACGCGCCGTGCGCACAGCGCCAGCACGAGCTCCTGCTCGCGGTCGGGGTCCTCCGCGCTGGAACCGTTGATCAGCAGGGCGCCGTGGGCCCGGGCGACCTCCTCGACCGCGCGGCTCAGCGGCCCGTAGAAGGGGTCCGCGAGGTCCTCCAGGACGAGGCCGACGCTCGCGGTGCGGCCCTTGCGCAGCACCCGCGCGCTGTCGTTGCGGCGGAAGCCCAGGGCGTCGATGGCCTCCTGCACCCGGCGCCCGGTGTCCGGGGTGACACCGGGCTCGCCGTTGACCACGCGCGAGACCGTCTTCAGCCCCACACCGGCGCGCGCTGCCACGTCCTTCATGGTGGGACGGTTGCCGTAGCGGTTCTCGGGCCGGCGGCCGGTCTGGGGCACGATGCGCTGTCCTGTCCTGTCGTCCACGGGGGTGCGGCGGTCCACGGGGTTGTATGAGGATGTGGCGTCGAGCATAGAGCCTGGACAACGTTGTCAGATGCGCGAAAGACTGTCCACCGCAATCTCCGGCCTGCGCCTTCCCCCAGAGGTGCCCCTGCCCTTCCCCGGCCGGAGGCTCGGGCCCCGCCGCAGCACCGCCGGACGTCGGGGCCGCTACAACTCGGCATTGGGAGATCTGACACTGATGCACACCGACCTCGTGGCCGCGCTCGACATCGGCGGCACCAAGATCGCCGGAGCGCTGGTGGACGGCCACGGCCGGATCCTGGTGCGCGCGCAGCGCGCGACGCCCGCACAGGAGGACGGCGACACCGTGATGGGGGCCGTGGACGAAGTGGTGGGGCAACTGACCCGTTCCTCCCTCTGGGGCAGGGCGCGTGCCGTGGGCATCGGCAGTGCGGGCCCGGTGGACGCCTCCACCGGCACGGTGAGCCCGGTCAACGTACCGGGCTGGCGTGACTACCCGCTGGTCGAGCGGGTCCGGGCGGTGACGGGCGGCCTGCCCGTCGAGCTGATCGGCGACGGAGCGGCCATCACGGCCGCCGAGCACTGGCAGGGCGCCGCCCGCGGCCACGACAACGCGCTGTGCATGGTGGTCTCCACGGGCGTCGGCGGCGGGCTGGTCCTGGGCGGGCGGCTGCATCCCGGTCCGACCGGCAACGCGGGCCACATCGGGCACATCAGCGTCGACCTGGACGGCGACCCCTGCCCCTGCGGTTCGCGCGGCTGCGTGGAGCGCATCGCGAGCGGGCCCAACATCGCGCGCCGTGCGCTGGAGGGCGGCTGGCAGCCGGGCCCCGACGGCGACACCTCGGCGGCCGCGGTGGCCGCCGCCGCCCCCCCCGG
>NZ_JBHUDX010000013.1:0-3770 GCF_042678285.1 Streptomyces caeni | reverse complement strand
TTGGCCGTGGCGCCCTTGGAACGGGCTGCCCAGGCGCAGGCCGCGGGCATCGCCGCGACCGCGACGCTCGTCGAGATCGACATCGCGGTCGTCGGCGGGGGAGTGGGCAAGGCCGGCGACATCCTCTTCGCGCCGCTGCGCAAGGCCCTGGCCGGCTACGCCACCCTCTCCTTCGTGCAGCGCCTGACCGTGGCGCCCGCTCTGATGGGCACGGACGCGGGCCTGGTGGGCGCGGCCGCGGCGGCCCTGCGCGGCCGGGAGAGCACGCCGACGGCGAACGCCGCGACCTGAGCAAGCGGCCGGGCCGCCGGAGGCAGGGCCGTGGGCGCACCGGGGCGGCGATCGCGGGCCGTGTCCGGCGCGGCGGGCCGCCGCCTCGTGTCCGGGGACGTGCCCGGCAGGGGCGGCACCCGCGGAGGAGGCGTCCCCGGCGCGGGACCGCGCCGGGGACAGCGCGTCGACCCGCTCGGCAACTCAGCTTCGCGTCCGCCCAGTCGGCATGGTCCGAGTCGATGCCGTCGCCCCGTCGGTGACGACGAGGCGGACCACCTGGGCGCCCGTCACGTCCGCGCCGAGCGGTTGCGCGGGCATCGCGCGTCCTCACGACAGATGGGATGCCTTCACGTCCGCGTCAACCGTGCGCGCTTACGGTAGGACGTGTCGGAGTGTGCCGGAAGGGGAGTGGTCGTGTTTGTTCGACGCGGCGGTGTGAAGCGGAGCTCACGTCCGCGCAGCACCGTGCGTGACCCTTGGCGGATTCCGCAGTTGAACGGGGCATGAAGAAGCGCAGCATGCTCGCCATTGCCTCCCTCGCCACCGGCTTCGTCGTGGCCGCCGTCACTCCGTCCCACGCCGCCGACCACGAGGGGATCGGGGACCTGAACGTCAGGGACACCCTGAGCACCGTCGACCACGCCCTCGGCCAGGACGGCCTCGCCATGGACGAGGACGTTTCAGGGCGCAACGGCTGACGGCCGGCCGGGGCGATCCAGCCAGACACGACGCCCCGGCCGTCACCGCCGCGCTTCGAGGCGAACGCGGTCCCGCGCGCGGCCCGGCGGTACCACGAAGCGAAACGCCTCGCCCTCGGCGAGCTCGGACGGGCCCACGGCCGTCGGCCGGCCGATCGACCCGCCGGGCCGCCGGGGCGCGCGGCGGTGCGGCTACGGGGGCGGTCGCCCCTGGGCCCCGAACGTCTCCCCACGCGATGTCGGTGCTTTGGGGGTCAGCCGGCTCTCGTGGATGGGTCCAGGGCGTCACAGCAGGCGGAGAGCTGGCCGGCTGCGTACAGCCGGGCCATCCCGCGGGACGTGAGGTCGCGCCGCCACCGTTCCAGTGTCCTGGCCAGCGCTTCGAGGCTGTCGGCGTCGCGGAGTTCTCCGAGGACGGCGGCGATGGTGTCCAGGCTCTGGCCTCCCCGGCGCAGCAGGTGCGCCAGTTCGGCGTCGCGCACGTCCCGTGCGAGGTACTGGCGGTACCCGGTGCGCGGGTCACGTCGCGGGGCGAGGACTCCGGCACGTTCCCAGGTGCGCAGGGTGGCCGGGTAGAGCGCGACCGCGCCGGGCGACCGAGCCTGCCCGGGCCTGGGCGCGTGGTGAGGTCAGGGTGATGCAGGCTCGCACGGCGGGCGGACACGCGATGGGGGCGGCGAGGGACCTGCGTGGGGCAGCACGGCATGCCGCGTACGCCGCCGGCCAGGCCGAGGCCGTCGCCCACGTCGCCCACGTCGCCCACGTCGCCGCGCACGAGCTCGGCGCGGCCGCCTACGCGATCAAGGCTGCGCGCGCGGTCGCACCGGAAGCCCTGAGCGAGGCCGCGGGGCGACTCGAGTGCCAGTGGCAGCGCGATCAGCTCCCAGAGGAGATCCGCGACCTCGTGCTCGATGACCAGAGGCTGCGCAACGACGTCTGCTGGTCGGTGTTCGACTGCTGAAGCCGAACACAGCCGTTGCCTCCCGTCGTCCGCCGGTCGGCGGAACATCCCCGCCTTGACGCCGGCGATCTTCCTGGTCGCCGCCGCGGCTCGCCGGCCGTCCCATGCGCCCTCATCAGCGCCGGGTTTCCGTGGCAGGCTGGAGCGGGCAAGCCACAGGGGGCCAACAGAAGAGGGGGAACCGTGATCGTCTGGATCAACGGTGCGTTCGGTGCGGGAAAGACGGCAACCGCACGGGAACTGATCGAACTGATCCCGAACAGCGCGCTCTTCGACCCCGAGGTCATCGGCGGAGCGCTCGCGCACCTGCTGCCGCCCAAACGCCTCGCCGAGGCCGGCGACCTCCAGGACCTGCCGATCTGGCGACGGCTCGTGATCGACACCGCCGCCGCGATGCTCGGCGAACTCGGCGGTGTCCTCGTGGTTCCGATGACCCTGCTGCGCCAGGAGTACCGCGACGAGATCTTCGGCGGTCTCGCCGCCCGGCGCATCCCCGTACGCCATGTGCTTCTCGCCCCGGCCGAAACGATCCTGCGCGAGCGAATAGCCGGCCGGGAGGTCCCGCCCGACCTCCCCGACGGGGAGATGCGGGTCCGCCAGTGGGCGTACGACCACATCGAGCCCTATCGCGCCGCCCTCGCCGCCTGGCTCGCCGCCGACGCGCACCCCGTCGACACCAGCGCCCTCACCCCGTACGAGACGGCCCTGAGGATCGCCGATGCCGTCCGCAGCGGCGACGCGCCCGTCTGCGACATCGTGCAGACCCCGGAACCCACCGCGGAGACCGTCGCCGCCGGTGTGCTCCTCTTCGACGAGCAGGACCGCGTGCTGCTCGTGGACCCCACCTACAAGGCGGGCTGGGAGTTCCCCGGCGGTGTCGTCGAACCCGGCGAGGCCCCCGCCCGCGCGGGTATGCGCGAGGTCGCCGAGGAGACCGGCGTCACGCTCGAGGAGGTCCCCCGGCTCCTCGTCGTGGACTGGGAGCCGCCCGCGCCGCCCGGCTACGGCGGCCTGCGCCTCCTCTTCGACGGCGGACGCCTCGACAGCGGCGAAGCCGACCGCCTCCTGCTGCCCGGACCCGAGTTGCGTGACTGTCGGTTCGTCACCGAGGAGGAAGCGGCCCATCTCCTTCCCCCCGTGCGCTACGCACGGCTCCGCTGGGCGCTGCGGGCCCGCGAACGAGGCGCGGCACTTTACCTGGAGGCGGGCGTACCGCACGGCTGGGCCGCGCCCGAAAGCCCTGATGGCGCGTGAGATCGACGGTGTGCCCGACGCTGCCGGCACGGTCCGGGCTTTCGCGGCGCAGGGGGCAGCGGGGTGCGAACGGGCAGCCGGGCGGCGGGTTCAGCAGCGAGGGCGGCGATCCGGTGATCGGGGTGAGACGCTCCTCCTCCCGGTCCAGCCGTGGCAGCGAGCCGAGCAGGCCGAGGGCGTAGGGCATGCGCGGCGTGCAGAGGATGTCCTCGACCGAACCCGTTTACACGATCCGGCCCGCATACATCACGGCACCCGGTCGGCGTGGCCGGCCACCACGCCCAGATCGTGGGTGATGAGGACGAGGGCCGCTCCGGTCCGGTCACGGGCCGTTTCGAGGACGTCGAGGATCTGCGCCTGCACGGTGACGTCCGGGGCGGTGGTCGGCTCGTCGGCGATGATGACGTCCGGGTACCTCTGCGACAGCGACGAGCCGCCGCTGCGCCTCGTCGGCGTCGCGCCAGAGATACGCCTGGCCGACCGGGAAACGCAGGAGGTGGAGACGGGGAAGAGACGCGACGACGTCCATGGGCCGACCCTAGGGGGTGTTTCGAAGGTCCTGTGCGGTGCCCGCGGTGTCCGGT
>NZ_JBHUDX010000012.1:67196-79406 GCF_042678285.1 Streptomyces caeni | reverse complement strand
GACACCCTGTCTGCGTTCCCGGACGCACCGTCAGCATTCGGAATGACTCGTCTAGCGGATCCCGCTCCACCCCTCAGGATCCACACCACCGGGCACGGGAGCCCTTTCGTCATACGGCTGCCGCGTGAACACGAACGACCCAAGGTCCAGATGACTCACAGACCCGTCCGGCCGCCGTACGGCCTTCAGCAACTCCCCCGCGTAGTAGCCGTCGAGCCCCGTCCATGTGCCATCGCCATTGGACCGCAGACGCGACCGACGGCCCACACCCGACATCGGGTCCAGTGAGACACCGCCATCGGCCGTCAACCGCAGAACAAAGCCCTGCGTACCCCAGTACCACTGTCCCGCCAATTCCAGAACCGACCGATCCACATCGGGCAGCGGCCGCCACGGCTCAGGGATCCGGGGTTCCGCCTCGGCCACGACACCGATGAGATCGGCTGCGACGGTGAAGGTCGAGGGCCCCGAGGTGCAGTTCGCCAGCACGACGGCTGCCACATCGTCCTCGACACTCAGAGCAAGACCCGCCAGGAAGCCCGGCAGAGAGCCGGAGTGCCCGGCAAGGAGACGCCCGTCCCGGCGCTCGAGCTGCAGTCCGAGACCGTACGCAGAACCATCCACCACATCCGCCGCCTCGGCGGGCGCCGCAGGCATCCGCATCTCCGCAACGGACTCCGCACTCAGCACCCGCTCGTCGCCCCGCGCCAGGAAGACAGCGAAACGCGCCAGGTCACCCGTCGTCGACCAGAGCTGACCGGCCGACGCCATCCGCCCGAGATCCTCCGCAGGCTCCGAAAGCATCACGTCCGCCCACGGATGCACCGCCCAGCCCCCCGCATGCGGTGCCTGCGGCCGGCAACTCGTTCGCTGCAGCCCCAGCGGCTCCAGGACCTCATGCCGCAGCACCTCCTCCCACGAGGCACCACGCACCTCCTCGACCAGCGCACCCAGAAGCGCGTAACCCGGGTTGGAGTAGTGAAACCTGCGCCCCACCGGGTGGCGCAGCGGCTGCTCACCCAGCACATCCCCAAGCCGGGGACGCAGCGAGCCGGGCGTACGCTCCCACCAGGGCGCGGGCGACTCAGCCGCCAGACCACCGGTGTGCGCGAGCAGTCCGGCGATGGTGGCCTCCCCCACACCGGTACCGGGCAGGTGCTTCTCCAGCGGATCACCGAGATCCACGACACCCTCGTCCCGCAGCCGCAGCACCAGCACCGCCGTGAAGGTCTTGGTGATCGACCCGATGCGGTACTGGACGCTCTCGTCCGGGACCTGACCCTCCAGAGAGGTTCGCGAACCATGCCACACCGTCCGCCCGTCCCGTACGACGGCAGCCACCAGCGACGGCGCCCGCCCCTCCGCCTGAGCGACAGCGATACGGTGCAGCAGGGCCCTGCGGGTGGCGGGCAGAAGCTCATCCTGGAATGACGTCATAACACCAGTCCACTCGGCCCAGCGCACCACGTCGAGCGCTTTTGTCCCGGGTCGCCGCACTCGGACGCGGCCGCCTCAGGTCTGCGCCATGTCCACAAAACGCGAGTAGTGCCCCTGGAAGGCCACGGTGATCGTCGCCGTCGGGCCGTTGCGGTGCTTGCCGACGATGATGTCCGCCTCGCCCGCGCGCGGCGACTCCTTCTCGTACGCGTCCTCACGGTGCAACAGGATCACCATGTCGGCGTCCTGCTCGATCGAGCCCGACTCGCGCAGATCGGACACCATGGGCTTCTTGTCGGTGCGCTGCTCGGGACCTCGGTTGAGCTGCGAAAGCGCGATCACCGGCAGCTCCAGCTCCTTGGCCAGCAGCTTCAGGTTCCGGGACATCTCAGAGACCTCCTGCTGCCGGCTCTCCGACCGCTTGGAGCCGGACTGCATCAGCTGCAGATAGTCGATCACAACCAGCTTCAGGTCGTTGCGCTGCTTGAGGCGACGGCACTTGGCCCGGATCTCCATCATCGACAGGTTCGGCGAGTCGTCGATATAGAGCGGCGCGGCCGAGACGTCCGGCATGCGCCGCGCAAGCCGGGTCCAGTCCTCGTCCGTCATCGTGCCGGACCGCATGTGGTGCAGGGCCACGCGTGCCTCCGCGGACAGCAGACGCATCGCGATCTCGTTACGCCCCATCTCCAGTGAGAAGATGACGCTCGGCAGGTTGTGTTTGATGGACGCCGCGCGCGCGAAGTCCAAGGCCAGCGTCGACTTACCCATGGCAGGACGGGCGGCGATGATGATCATCTGGCCCGGATGCAGGCCGTTGGTGAGCTGATCCAGATCGGTGAAGCCGGTCGGGACACCCGTCATCTCCCCCGACCGTGAGCCGATCGCCTCGATCTCGTCGAGCGCGCCCTCCATGATCTCGCTGAGAGGCAGATAGTCCTCGGCCGTGCGCTGCTCGGTGACCGCGAAGATCTCCGCCTGGGCACTGTTGACGATCTCGTCGATATCGCCGTCTGCCGCGTACCCCATCTGTGTGATGCGCGTGCCCGCCTCGACCAGACGGCGCAGAACCGCGCGTTCGTGCACGATCTGCGCGTAGTACTCGGCGTTCGCCGCGGTCGGGACCGTCTGGACCAGCGTGTGCAGATAGGGGGCGCCGCCCACCTTGGTGATCTCGCCGCGCTTGGTCAGCTCGGCGGCGACCGTGATCGGGTCGGCCGGCTCGCCCTTCGCATACAGGTCGAGGATCGCCTGGTAGATCGTCTCGTGCGCGGGCCGGTAGAAGTCATGGCCCTTGAGGACCTCGACGACGTCGGCGATCGCGTCCTTGGACAGGAGCATGCCGCCGAGGACGGACTGCTCGGCATCGAGGTCCTGAGGCGGGACACGCTCGAACGAGGCTCCTGAACCCTCCCACGTACCGCTGTCGCGTCCCCGGTCATGCTGCTCGTCGCGGCGGCGGGAGGCGGGCACACGATCGCTGGGTCCGCTGTCGGCCCACGGATCGTCCAAGGGCTCGGAAATGGTCACCGGGCCGCCTCCTCCCGTCCGCCGAGCGGACCTCGCCGTGCACCCCAGTTCTAGGACACGACACTGACAAGCGAGAAGCCCAGCTCCGGTTCAGACGCGTCGAACGGGCGCTTTTCCGAGGACGGAAGGGAAGCGGGCGCCGGACCACGTTAGGCCCGACGGCACCGTCAGCCAATCTGGTTATCCACAGGGCATGTGGATGACCAGCCCCAGGCTGTGGAGAACTCCGCAAAACCTGTGTACGACACGGTGGACAGCGCTGTGAACAAGCCCGCAGCCGTCACACCAGAACGCCTATGACCTGGGGATTTCCCGTCCACCGGCTGTGCAGAAGAAAAACTTTCCCGGTCGGATCAAGATCCTCACGAACGGTGCACAGCACCACGGCATCCCAGATTTACTGTAAGGACCACTAGGGCATTGCGTCTCTTACCTGTGGACGATTAGATTGATGGCCATGACACAGGCTCCCGCGCCACCCCGCGCCAGCCGACGCCGGTCAGACCGGGAGATCGTCGCTCTGGCCCTTCCGGCCTTCGGCGCACTCGTCGCAGAGCCCCTCTTCGTGATGGCCGACAGTGCGATCGTCGGCCATCTCGGCACCGCACAGCTGGCCGGCCTCGGCGTCGCCTCGGTCCTCCTCACCACAGCGGTGAGTGTCTTCGTCTTCCTCGCCTACGCCACCACGGCCGCGGTCGCCCGCCGTGTGGGCGCGGGCGATCTGCGGACCGCCATCCGCCAAGGCATGGACGGTATCTGGCTGGCACTCCTGCTCGGAGTGGCGGTCACCACCGTCGTCCTGTTCTCGGCCCCCGTCATCGTGGACCTCTTCGGCGCCTCGGGGACCGCCGCCCCGCATGCGACGGCCTACCTGCGGATCTCGGCGCTGGGCATCCCGGCGATGCTCATCGTACTGGCGGCGACGGGGATCCTGCGGGGACTGCAGAACACGAGGACACCGCTGTACGTCGCCGTCGCGGGCTTCGTCGCGAACGCCGTCCTCAACGCCGGCCTCGTCTACGGCGCCGGTCTGGGTATCGCCGGCTCCGCCTGGGGAACCGTCATCGCCCAGTGCGGCATGGCCACCGCGTACCTCACCGTGGTCGTGCGGGGCGCCCGTCGGCACGGCGCCTCACTCCGGCCCGACGCGACCGGCATTCGTGCCTGTGCCCGGGCCGGGGTCCCCCTGCTGGTCCGCACGCTCTCGCTGCGGGCGATCCTGATGATCGCCACCGCCGTGGCCGCCCGGCTCGGTGACGTGGACATCGCCGCACACCAGATCGTCCTGTCCCTGTGGAACCTGCTCGCCTTCGCCCTGGACGCCATCGCCATCGCCGGGCAGGCCGTCATCGGACGCCATCTCGGCGCGAACGACGCCCAGGGGGCCCGTGACGCATGCCGCCGCATGGTGCAGTGGGGTGTCGGCACCGGGATCGGACTCGGACTGCTGGTGCTCGCCGCCCGTCCGCTCCTCCTGCCGCTGTTCACCAGCGACCCGGCCGTCCGTGAAGCGGCCCTGCCCGTCCTGGTGGTCGTGGTCGTCACACAGCCCGTGTGCGGGATCGTCTTCGTCCTGGACGGGGTGCTGATGGGGGCGGGGGACGGACGGTATCTCGCCTGGGCGATGCTGCTCACCCTGGCCGTCTTCGCTCCTGCGGCGTTGCTCGTTCCGGTCCTCGGCGGCGGGCTCGTGGCCCTGTGGGCGGCGATGACCCTGATGATGGTCGTGCGGATGCTCACGCTGTGGCTGCGCTCCCGTTCGGGGCAGTGGATCGTGACGGGCGCGACGCGCTGACCGAAGGCCGCCGTATCACGGTGTTTCACGTGAAACGCCACCAACGCGGAGGGCCGCACCCCGAAGGGTGCGGCCCCACCGTCGCTTCAGCGAGTACCGCGCTTACGCCGCGATGACCTCGATGCTGACCTTGGCGGCCACCTCGGGGTGCAGACGCACGGACGTCTCGTGAGAGCCCAGCGTCTTGATCGGCGTACCCAGCTCGATGCGGCGCTTGTCGACCTCGGGGCCGCCCGACGCCTTGATCGCCGAGGCGATGTCGGCCGGGGTGACGGAACCGAAGAGACGGCCGGAGTCACCGGAGCGGACCGCCAGCCGGACCTTCACACCTTCGAGCTGGGCCTTGATCTGGTTGGCCTGCTCGATGGTCTGGATCTCGTGGATCTTGCGAGCACGACGGATCTGCTCGACGTCCTTCTCGCCGCCCTTGGTCCAGCGGATCGCGAACTTCCGCGGGATGAGGTAGTTGCGAGCGTAACCGTCCTTGACCTCGACGACATCGCCCGCGGCACCGAGGCCGGAGACCTCGTGGGTGAGGATGATCTTCATGAGTCGGTCACCCTTCCCTTAGCGCGCGGTGGAGGTGTAGGGCAGCAGCGCCATCTCACGGCTGTTCTTGACGGCCGTGGCGACGTCACGCTGGTGCTGCGTGCAGTTGCCGGTCACGCGACGGGCACGGATCTTGCCGCGGTCGGAAATGAACTTCCGCAGCATGTTCGTGTCCTTGTAGTCCACGTACGTGACCTTGTCCTTGCAGAAAGCGCAGACCTTCTTCTTCGGCTTGCGCACAGGCGGCTTCGCCATGGTGTTTCTCCTGTGTGATCAAGAAGTTGGGGTTTGCCCCGCCCTCGACCCGGCCCGGCCCCGGGGGCCCGGCCCGACGGTCTAGAAGGGGGGCTCGTCCGAGTAGCCGCCGCCGGAGCCGCCGGAGCCGCCGCCCCAGCCACCACCACCGCCGCCCTGGCCACCGGCTGGAGCGCCGGTCGCCCACGGGTCGTCGGCCGGAGCGCCGCCCTGCTGGCCGCCACCAGGGCCGCCGCCCCAGCCGCCGCCACCCTGGCCGCCACCGCCGCCGTAACCGCCCTGGCCACCGCGGCCGCTGGTCTTGGTGACCTTGGCCGTGGCATTGCGCAGGCTCGCTCCGACCTCGTCGACGTCGAGCTCGTAGACCGTGCGCTTGACGCCCTCGCGGTCCTCGTAGGACCGCTGCTTCAGCCGGCCCTGCACGATGACGCGCATGCCTCGCTGGAGCGACTCGGCGACGTTCTCCGCCGCCTGGCGCCAGACCGAGCAGGTCAGGAACAGGCTCTCGCCGTCCTTCCACTCGTTCGTCTGGCGGTCGAAGGTGCGGGGTGTGGACGCGACGCGGAACTTCGCGACCGCCGCACCGGACGGGGTGAAGCGCAGCTCGGGGTCGTCGACAAGATTGCCGACGACCGTGATGACGGTCTCGCCTGCCATGGGGGAACCTCTCGGCGGGTTTGCTGCTGGCTGCTTGTGCTGCTACTCGAATCCCGGGACCGGCTGAGCGTGGGCGCTCAGTGGGTCTCGGGGCGGAGGACCTTGGTCCGGAGGACCGACTCGTTCAGGTTCATCTGGCGGTCGAGCTCCTTGACGACCGCAGGCTGGGCCTGCAGGTCGATGACCGAGTAGATGCCCTCGGGCTTCTTCTTGATCTCGTACGCGAGACGACGACGGCCCCAGGTGTCGACCTTCTCGACCTTTCCGCCACCGTCACGGACGACGGAAAGGAAGTTCTCGATCAGCGGGGAGACAGCGCGCTCCTCGAGATCGGGGTCGAGGATGACCATCACCTCGTAGTGACGCATGTGGAACCCACCTCCTTTGGACTCAGCGGCCACGGTCGTTCCGTGGCAGGAGGGTTGTGATGCGTACGCAACGGTATCGGCCGCCACTGACAATCGGGGGCCGCTCGGCGGTTTCCCCGGGCTCGGCCTGTACAGACACCGGTGCAGACGGTACAGAGTACCCGCACACGACTTCCGGTTGAAATCCGGGCCCGAGGACCGTCAATCTGTACACATCGGGTGTGTATGGCGCTACGAAGCGCCGATTTCCGCAGGAGGTGCCCCATGGCACAGGTATTGCGACCCAACACCACCGGTTCCCTCTTCGCCACGGACGGCAAGCCGCACCCCGTCCAGGACACCCTGCTCGGGGTGACCCTGGTCCTCGGGATCACGGCCCTGGTCACGGCGATGTTCCACAACCTGCATCTCGTCAGCTCCTGGACCGGCCTGGTGGGGGTCATCACGGGCGCATACGGGCAGTTCATCTCCGTGACGACCCGCGAGCGCTTCGGACTGATCCTGGGGCTCGGTGCCGCCGCCATCGGCTTCTTCCTCGGCATGGCGCACGGCGGCCTGTTCGGCGGAGTCGTCGGAGGCTGACCCTCGGGCCGCCGGACGGTCGCAAACCGTCCGGCGGTTCGACGCACAAAGGTTCCACACGCCCAGACGGGGCGCTCACAGGGCGCAGTAGGCTTCGGCGCGAGAGCCGGAGCCCCTGTACCCATGGGGACACACCAGCCCGAGGAGCGCCCCGAATGAGCCTGACCCTGAGGACTATCAGCCGCGAGCAGCATCTGGCGTACATCCAGAGTCTGCCGTCGGCGAGCCACATGCAGGTTCCGGCCTGGGCGGACGTCAAGGCGGAGTGGCGCTCCGAGAACCTCGGCTGGTTCGACAGGAACGGCGAGCTCGTCGGTGTCGGACTGGTGCTGTACCGCCAGCTGCCCAAGATCAAGCGGTATCTCGCGTACCTGCCCGAAGGTCCGGTCATCAACTGGTTCGCGCCGAATCTGGACGAGTGGATCCGGCCGATGCTCGCGCATCTGAAGCAGCAGGGTGCCTTCTCCGTGAAGATGGGCCCGCCGGTGATCATCCGGCGCTGGGAGGCCAACTCGATCAAGCAGGGCATCCAGAACCCGGATGTGAAGCGTCTGCGTGACATCGAGGCGGACTTCATAGAGCCGCGTGCCTTCGAGGTGGCCGACAAGCTGCGCCGCATGGGCTGGCAGCAGGGTGAGGACGGTGGCGCCGGCTTCGGCGACGTGCAGCCCCGGTACGTCTTCCAGGTGCCGCTCGCCAACCGTTCTCTGGAAGAGGTCCACAGGAACTTCAACCAGCTGTGGCGCCGCAACATCAAGAAGGCCGAGAAGGCGGGCGTCGAGGTCGTCCAGGGCGGCTACCAGGATCTTGAGGAGTGGCAGCGGCTGTACGAGATCACCGCTGTGCGTGACCACTTCCGGCCCCGCCCGCTGTCGTACTTCCAGCGCATGTGGACGGCCCTCAACACCGAGGACCCCAACCGCATGCGGCTCTACTTCGCCCGCCACAACGGCATCAATCTGTCCGCGGCGACGATGCTGGTCGTCGGCGGGCACGTCTGGTACTCCTACGGCGCCTCCGACAACGTCGGGCGCGAGGTCCGGCCCTCGAACGCGATGCAGTGGCGGATGCTGCGCGACGCCTACGCGCTCGGAGCCACCGTCTACGACCTGCGCGGCATCTCCGACTCGCTGGACGAGACGGATCACCTCTTCGGTCTGATCCAGTTCAAGGTGGGCACGGGCGGGCAGGCCGCCGAGTACCTCGGCGAGTGGGATTTCCCGCTCAACAAGCTCCTCCACAAGGCGCTCGACATCTATATGTCGCGCCGCTGACCTGCCGGAGCCGTGCCGGGGTGCCCGGCTGCCGGGCATCGGGCCCCGCCGACCGTGCGGATCCGTCACAATTCCCTTTCAGACCCTGACACACCGCAGCCACGAGAAAGGTTCCGGGACCGGCCATGGCGCTCACGCTCTACGTCGACACCGCGCGCTGGCGGGCACACCACAAGCACGTGCAGGAGCAGTTCCCGGGGCTCGTCCCCGTCTGCAAGGGCAACGGCTACGGCTTCGGCCACGAACGGCTGGCGGAAGAGGCCACGCGCCTGGGCGCGGACATCCTTGCCGTGGGCACGACCTACGAGGCGGCCCGGATCAAGGACTGGTTCGGCGGTGACCTGCTGGTGCTGACCCCGTTCCGGAGGGGCGAGGAGCCCGTACCGCTGCCCGACCGCGTCATCCGCTCGGTGTCGTCCGTGGACGGCGTGTACGGGCTCGTGGGTGCCCGGGTGGTCATCGAGGTGATGTCCTCGATGAAGCGGCACGGCGTGAGCGAGCAGGACCTGCCGCAGCTGCACGCCGCCATAGAGAACGTCCGTCTGGAGGGCTTCGCCATCCATCTGCCGCTGGACCGCACCGACGGCTCGGATGCCGTCGAGGAGGTCATCGGCTGGATGGACCGGTTGCGTGCGGCACGGCTGCCGCTGCACACGATGTTCGTCAGCCATCTCAAGGCGGAGGAGCTGGCGCGGCTGCAACAGCAGTTTCCGCAGACCCGCTTCCGGGCCCGTATCGGCACCCGGCTGTGGCTGGGGGACCATGAGGCGACCGAGTACCGCGGAGCCGTCCTGGATGTCACGCGCGTGTCCAAGGGCGACCGGTTCGGCTACCGGCAGCAGAAGGCGGCCTCCGACGGCTTCCTGGTCGTCGTGGCGGGCGGAACGTCGCACGGGGTGGGTCTGGAGGCCCCCAAGGCCCTGCATGGCGTCATGCCCCGCGCCAAGGGCGTCGCCCGGGCCGGGCTCGCGACGGTGAACCGGAACCTGTCCCCGTTCGTCTGGTCGGGAAAGCAGCGCTGGTTCGCCGAGCCCCCGCACATGCAGGTCTCGATCCTGTTCATCCCCGCGGACGCCACGGAGCCCAAGGTCGGTGACGAGCTGGTGGCCCATCTGCGGCATACGACGACGCAGTTCGACCGGCTGGTGGACCGGTAGGACGTCGGGGATTCGAGGAGTACGCCTTCGGTGGCCTCCTTGTTGTCCTTCCACTGGGCGAAGACCCTGGGGTACGTGCCGCTCGCATGGTTTTCTTCGGCCGTCCTGGTGGACGACCAGCGCTGTTCGCTCACAGCGATCCGCTCCGTAGGAGAACGTAAGATCGAGAGCGGCTCAGCGGTGCGAACTCTGCGCTGCTTCACTCGTTGGTGGCGGACTGATGCGTTCCGCTGGGAGATCCGCCCCAGTTGACATACGGGCCCTCCACAACGGGCGCCGCGTGCCGCGGTGGATGGGCTGCGGCGCCCAGCACGAAGACGTCCGGGGCGCCGTCCAGTACGCCGCCCGCCGGGTCGTCGTCGCCGGCCCGGCGCACCACGTCCCGTTCCGGCATGAAGATGTCGCGTACGACGACGGCGCACAGGTAGAGCGTCCCGAGCAGGTGCACGGCGATGGCCAGTTGGTACCCGTCCGTCGGCAGACCCTTGTGGGCGTCTCCGCTGGTCGTGTACGCGAGGTACATCCAGATCCCCAGGAAGTACGCCACCTCGCATGCCTGCCAGATCAGGAAGTCCCGCCAGCGCGGCCGGGCCAGTGCGGCGAGGGGAACCAGCCACAGCACGTACTGCGGCGAGTAGACCTTGTTGGTGAGGATGAACGCGGCGACGATCAG
This sequence comes from Streptomyces caeni, assembly GCF_042678285.1. NCBI lineage: Bacteria > Bacillati > Actinomycetota > Actinomycetes > Kitasatosporales > Streptomycetaceae > Streptomyces > Streptomyces caeni. The sequence goes on along the minus strand of NZ_JBHUDX010000012.1, from coordinate 69,129 downwards.
AAAGGCGAGCTGAGCGAAGCGCGGCCGGCGTGGAGCCGTCAGCGTCATCGCGACGATGCCCAGGCAGACGAAAAGCATCATGATCATCGCCCAGGTGTTGGCCGTGTCCGGGGTGATCTGTACGTCGAACCAGCGCGAGACGAACAGGAACACCGACCCGAAGTCGACCCCGCGCTCCCGGCTGAAGCTGTAGAACTTGGCCCATCCCTCGGGGGCGAGGACCATGACGGGCAGATTGACCACGAGCCACGCGCCCGCGGCGGCCAGAGCCGCAGTCGAGAACTCGCGCCACTTGCCCGCCCGCCAGCACAGCACGAAGAGCGGTCCGAGCACCAGGAACGGATAGAACTTGGCAGCCGTGGCGAGCCCGACCAGAAGGCCGAAGGCGAGGGCGTTGCCGCGCGACCACATCAGCATCGCGACGGCCAGCAGGGCCACGGCGAGCAGGTCCCAGTTGATGGTGGCCGTCAGTGCGAAGGCGGGCGCGAGGGCGACCAGGAGGCCGTCCCAGGGGCGCCGGCGGTGGATGCGGGCAGCGCACACGGCGATGACCGCGGCGCACACCATCAGCATTCCGGCGTTGACCATCCAGTAGATCTGCTCACGGGACTGGAGCTCCCCGCCGCCCGGGGTGAGCCACGACGCAACCTCCATGAAGACACCGGTGAGAACCGGGTACTCCAGGTAGTCCATGTCGCCCGGGAGCTTGTCGAAGTAGGGCACGAGACCATCGGCGAAGCCGCGCCCCTGGTAGAGGTGGGGGATGTCCGAGTAGCAGGCATGCGTGTACTGCGAACTGGCGCCGAAGAACCAGCCGCTGTCGTAGCAGGGCAGCTTCTGGACCATGCCAAGGGCGAACATGCCGATCGCGACGAGCGCCACGACCCGCACGGGTGTCCACCAGGACGTCCCGAGCAGCGCGCGTCGTCCGATAGGCCCCCCGATCAGCTCACTGCCGACTGCGGCGACCTCGTCCTCCCTGGTCGGCCGCACCGTGTCCGGCTCGTGCACACTGGCTCGCGTCGTTTCTGCACTGGGCATGAGGGCCATCCTGCCGCATCCGGCTGGGAGAACGCCGAGGGCCGCCACACCTGACTGGTGTGACGGCCCTTCGCTGGTCCGCGTTTCACGTGAAACGGAGCGTTTCACGTGAAACACAGTCAGTGATGATTACCCGTACGGGCCCCCGAAGATGCCGCCGTTGCCATTGCCACGTGAGTTTCCGCTGCTGAGGGTGGGCGACGGTGACGTGGTCACTCCGCCTGTGCTGCCGCCGGTGGTACCCCCGTTGCTGGTACCCCCGTTGCTGGTGCCGCCGTTGGTGTTGCAGTTCCAGCCGAAGTTGCCACAGGTGAAGCTCGGCGTCGGCGTGGGGGAGACGGTCAGCGTCGGCGTCGGCGTCGGGGTCGGGGTGTCCGTCACCGTCTGGGTGGGCGTGGGCGTCACGCTCGGGCTCGGGGTGTCGTTGATGATCTCACCGATGGGCTCGGGCGTCGGGAAGGTCTTGGCGGGCAGGCCCTTGAGCGCCTGTGCCATGTAGTCGTGCCAGATCTCCGCGGGGAACGAGGCACCGTGAATCTTCTTCTGGCCACCCGTTCCGTACATCTCCAGGAACTGGCGCTGCTTGTTCTTCTCGTTGTCGTCCATGCGGTACATGCCGATCGCCGTCGACAGCTGCGGGGTGTACCCGACGAACCAGGCGGACTTGTTGCCGTCGGTCGTACCGGTCTTGCCCGCCACGTCGCGGCCGGGGAGCCGTGCCGCGGTGCCGGTGCCCCTGTCGACCACGGTCTTGAGGACATCGGTCACGTTGTCGGCGACCGCCGAGGTGAATGCCTGCGAGGGCTGTGCGGTGTGCGTGTAGGGCGTCCCGTCCTGGTCGGTGACCCTCTCCACGGAGTACGGGTCGTTGTGCTTGCCGCTGGCCGCGAAG